>JAAYNN010000115.1 GCA_012520835.1 Dehalococcoidales bacterium | reverse complement strand
TGGATATAGATGAGATAGGAGGATACACTTATTATATCCCGGGCTATGAACTGCCGGTCTGGTTTACCCCTGTCATGTGGACTTATCTCGGGCTATGTATTGTGGCTCTGATATTCAGTCTGTTTGCGAAAGAGAAGACGATCAAGTTAGGCAAGCTTAATATGACGCTTCCCCAATTTCTTGTTGGATTTGTTGGATTATCCTATTTAGTGGTTGATATTGTATTCGTTATTGTTGCGACTGTTCGTGTTGGTAGTTACTTTGATGGCATGCCATTATTGGGTGAGCATTATATTGTGCTTGATTACCCGGTGGCAGGCTATGCGTATTCCCAATTTGAAATAGGTTTTTACCTCTCCATTGGAGTAGGACTACTATTAATTATTTTATCATTACTTCGGAATAGGATTATAGGTAAACAGAATTAATTTAGTTTTATAACAACTAATCCGATACTTGGATTATAAAAGTGTGGAACTTATATTTTTAAATAACCGTGCCGTCATTATTTAATAGATACCAGCGGCGCGGTTATTCTTGTTATTGATTATTTAATGAGGAACGGAAAGTTGAAAATCACTCCAGGCAATAAATCTACATCGATAATTCTTTTTATGATAATCATTCTCGTATTTTTCATTAGTTGTTCGTCAATTATACTGGAAAATAATCAGGAAGAATTAGAATTAATTAAGAATGTATTCTATGAAGCCGGTTATTATTACTATAATACGGAAACGGACATATACACCATCTATGATATTAATAAAAAACAGATAGGATATGTTTTCTTGGTTGAAGGCATGAGTTATTCCGGTACAGGATTATTTAGTAAATTGCCTGCCCCGATGACAATATTGATTGGCCTTGCGGATAAGAATACTATAAAAAATATTTATGTAGTTGACCACGATGAAGATATTATATTCTGGAACATATTAATTGAGAAAGATTATTTCGAACAATTTGTAAATTTAAAAATCAAAGACGCTGCATTAAGAAGTGAAGGAGGCCAAATAGATTCTGTTACCGGAGCTACCTTGAGCGCTATGTCAGTTGTCGATATTGTTCGAGAAGCTGCCTTGGAAAAGGCAAAAAAAATAAAGTAATGTAAATATTGCTAAATATAAAATTTAATAAAGGTGGAAAAGACCGCGCTTGCCAGAGTTAGTATCAGCAATAAGGCGCAGGCTGGCCTGAAAATTCTTTTCTTCATCGTTGCCTCCTGTTGTATACCCCGAATTTTATAAAAATCCGGCTATGAATTATCGTACATCAACACAGCGGCAAAGACAATACATGTCATATGCAATCCGAATTTAATGGATATCCGGATTTTCTTTCAGGCAATAAATTCCTCATATAATTTTACTTTATCGGCATAACCATTCATAATTTATCAACATCATAAATAATAAACGGTAATTTCCCCCAAAATTCCGGCAGAGGAAATACAGAATACATGGAGAACAACTTAACCCGGTTGGATTACAACGGCAAAAACATCATTTTAGTCGCCACGGCACACGTATCCGAGCAAAGCGCGCAGCTGGTAAAACAGGTTATCAGTGAGGAGAAGCCCGACAGCGTCTGCGTCGAACTGGATGAGGGGCGCTATCAGAGCATTCTAAATCCCAGGTCATGGGAAAATACTGACCTTGTACAGGTAATCAAGCAGAAGAAAGTCGGTTTCATGCTGGCTAACCTATTCCTGAGCGCCTATCAGAAGAAGATAGCCCGCCAATTGAATACCGTTGTAGGACGGGAGATGCTGCAGGGCATAGAAAGTGCCAAAGAAAACGGAGCCGAACTGGTACTGGCAGACCGCCAGATTCAAATCACCTTTCGCCGCATATGGAAAAAACTGGGATTGTGGGGCAAGTTCAAGCTTTTTTACAGTTTTATCTTTTCTTTTATCGACGATACGGAAGTCAGCGAAGAAGACATCGAGGAATTACTGGAAAAGGATATGCTGGAATCTGCCATTTCCGAAGTGCGCAAGGAATTTCCGGTAATCGGTGAAGTGCTTATCAGCGAACGCGACCAGTACCTGGCTTATAAAATCAAGGAAGCACCCGGGAAAAAGGTGGTTGCCGTGGTGGGAGGTGCTCATGTACCCGGCATCAGGGAAGAAATATATAAAAATCAGGATATCGAAAAAATAACGCAGGCGCCGAAAGGGAGCCCCGTCTTTAAAATCATCGGCTGGGCAATACCGGTTGCCATTGTGGGATTGTTTATTTACGGTTTTGCTACCAATATTCAAACGGGTTTAGAGCAAATAACGACATGGTTTATATGGACCAGCCTCTTTGCCGGTGTGTTTACACTGCTGGCACTGGGGCATCCGCTCAGTATTCTTACATCGGTTGTCGCCGCTCCTTTTACCACCTTGAATCCGCTTTTAGCCTGCGGCTGGTTCACGGGGATTGTCGAAGCTACCATAAGAAAACCGACGGTACATGATGTCAACAATATCCCCGAGGATATCTTCAGTTTCAAAGGCTTTTTTAAAAACCGCTTCCTGAGGGTTTTTCTCATCATAGTGATGGCAAACCTCGGAAGTTCGATAGGTACTTTCGTGGCCGGTGCCGATATTATCAAAAACCTGTTCTGAATCCCCGGCACTCCTGCTCCTCCTATCTGAAGCCTTTACGACAATTGCCATCCGTTTTTTGATGATTATTGATATTTGCGATATATTTCCCGCTGCGTCATCGGCTGGCGCTTCTACTGAACTAGTCTTTAAGCGGCCTGGCAAGTGTAAGGGTTTTAAAGAGTCTTACGTCGTGATGAAGAGCAATTGCGGAAGTACAGAATATATGGAATATGATAAAAAAGTCTAAAAAAGTTTACAAAAGACAATTAAGGTATGATAAAATATTTAAACTGTTTTGTGTATCGCATATGAGGCTAAAGTAAATACTGTACAGGGTTTTTTCCATGATATAAAGCACGGGGCATTTATAAAGAGATTATATGGCAAGAAAATACGAATTAAGCAGGCTTGAGGAAAGCTTCGTTAACTATGGTATAAATGATTTCAACATCAAGCAGATAGTAGAGCTTATAGTCTGCCGTATGGTCAATAAAAACGACTGCCGTAGAATTACCAATGAGGTTGCCGGAAGGTACAGGACGCTGCGGGAATTCATCAATGCACCGGCTGAAGAACTGAGGGCAATCCCGGGAATGAACGAGCAGTGTATCATTGCCATTAAGATGATACATGATCTCCCCTCCAGATATTTGAAGGAAGAAATCATTCAAAAGCCGTTCTGTACCTCATCGCAGGAAATATTCGATTATCTTTACTATTCCATGCGCGATCTGAAGAAAGAGGTCTTCAGGGTTATTTATCTGAATAACCAGAGCCAGATTATCGATACCGAAGTGCTGTTCGAGGGTACTTTGAACGAGATTCATGTCTATCCGAGAGACGTCCAGGAAAGAGCCATCAGGCATAAAGCTCATTCCCTGATTTTCGTTCATAACCATCCTTCCGGTGACCCGATGCCCAGTCACAACGATGAGAAAATAACCAGAGACATGGTTTTTATCGGCAAGGTTCTCCAAGTAGGGGTACTGGACCATATCATTATCGGGGAGAACAGGTATTTCAGCTTTGCCAGTGCCGGTATGATAGAGCAGTATGAAAATGAGTTTTTAAACCTGCGCCTGAAAATGAATTTGAAGCGCGGCTACTCACCCAAAATCGAATATGCATAATCCGGGGTTGTAAATTATTTGCTTATACACCAAATACAAATGTGGGGAAGAGAAATAAATGACTGATGATATCAACCGGCAGGGGCACAGGAAAAGGCTGCGCGAAAGGTTTATCGAATCCGGACTGGCCGGTTTTGCCGATTATGAAATCGTCGAACTGCTGTTGACTTTAGGCTCTCCACGGCGGGATTGCAAGCAGCAGGCGAAGGAAGCGATAAAAAAATTCAAGACGCTGAGGGGGGTGCTGGAGGCCTCCCCGGAAGAACTGCAGCAAATCAGCGGCATCGGTCCTCACAATTCCTTCGGCATTGGTCTGGTGCAGGAAGTTGCCCGGGAATATTTAAAAGAACGCATTATCGAAAAACAGTCTTTTTCCTCTTCACAGGAGGTTTTCGATTATCTCTATCATTCGATGCGCGGTTTGAAAAAAGAGGTTTTTAAAGTACTGTATTTAAACAGTCAGAACCAGGTGATTGAAATAGAGGATTTATTCCGCGGAACGGTCGATAGCAGTGTGGTGCATATCCGCGAGGTAATCGAAATGGCTATGAAACACAGGGCGGTTTCCATGATATTTGCGCATAACCATCCGTCGGGGAATCCGGCTCCCAGCCAGAGCGACAAGGATTTAACACGCGATCTGATAATGGCGGCTGAGGCTGTCGGCTTAAAAATTTTAGACCATATTGTAATCGGGGATAATAAATACTACAGTTTTAGCGGGGAAGGATTGACAGAGCGCTATGAAGCGGATTTCAAGATGTTGAAGCTCAGAAACAGCGCCTCTGCATAAGCATAGATTTACGATATTTTAACTGACAGAACTTAATTCCCCGACCGTTAAGGTCGTGGTAAGTTTATTTAAGTTTCAGTTTATTCGGCGGAGGATGAAATAGAAAAAATAGTTGCGGCGCTTGTTTTTATCATTATGGTTTCTATCCTGGCAGTCGGTTGTGAGGGAGGCGGCGTAAAAACTTACAGCGATGCCGGCAGCACCATAAAAGCGACAGTCGGCGGTGAATTTATTATTGCACTCGATTCCAATCCGAGCACCGGTTACTCGTGGGTGGCTGTCTTTGAAGAAACGGATTTCGAATTGATATCAGATGAATATCAGGCGAGTAATACGAACAAGATGGTGGTCGGCGCCGGAGGGACGCATTATTTCCGTTTCAAAGCCTTAAAAGCCGGCAGTTGCCAGATTACCATGAATTACCAGAGAGCATGGGAAGGCGGGGCTATCGAGAAGAAAGTATTCAATATCAGCGTTTCTTGATAGCGCCTTCGAGTTCCAGCAGTTTAATTTTTATATCCAGTCCGCCGGTAAAACCAGTCAAGTCTCCGTTCGAGCCGATTACCCGGTGGCAGGGAACGATGATCGGCAGTGGGTTTTTACCCAGTGCCCCTCCCACCGCCCGCGTTGCCTTTGGCCGTCCGATTTTTTCAGCCAGCCACTTGTAGCTCCGGCTTTCTCCATAGGGGATCGTTCTCGTGGCCTGCCAGACCTCCCTCTGAAAAGTTGTGGCGGCAGACATATCCAGCCTTTCGGGGAAAGTTACCTTCGCGCCTTTAAAGTACCCGAC
>JAAYNN010000016.1 GCA_012520835.1 Dehalococcoidales bacterium | reverse complement strand
TAAAGGAAATCCGGGTGCTATTGCATCTATTGCTTCCTGGGCTAAAGCTACGACTTCATCATTAATTTGTCTATCAAACAATAAGGAAACATGGTCACCGGCATTTCCTATCCCTGCAACCTCATCAAGCAATCCGTTCGATTGAACAACATCGATTATATAGAAAACCAGCGCATCGATTAGTTTGTATGAATAACTGCGTTCAGACGTCGTGGTTATTGTCGTAGTAGCTGTTTGGGTTACCGTCACCGCTGGCAGTGTTGTCGTATCGGTAACCGTGACATATTCAGTCTTAGTACAGCCGGATAAAGTTAACACAATTGCTAAAACAATACTAAATAAGATTAATGGTATCCTTTTCATAGTTACACCCACCAAATTTAAAAATATATTTTACAGTTACTAAACCATGCATGACAAAATCATGTCCGCTTAAAATTATGATTCACTCTCTATATAATATAACGAATTTATAAGCAAAAAGTTGCATCATTACCTGGCGATTTCTGTCAAATATTGCCAAATAAATAATTATTTTACGTATAGAAAAAAGATTATTCCCGCAGATTTTCTTGCCCAATTCTTTGATAATGGTATAATAATCGCAGCGGATTCTGCCGTATTTAATAAGGAGTTCAAATGGCTTCAATCGATACCTCGATTTACAAGCGCCCCGAAGAGTTGCTGCAAAACCTGATTCGTTTCGATACCACCAATCCGCCCGGCAACGAACTTCCGCTGATGCAGTATATCGACAGCCTGTTAACGGCAGCCGGTTTCGATACTGCTTTTATCGCTAAAGAAACCAATCGCCCCAACCTCTTCACACGGCTTAAAGGGAGAGGCGAAGCCCCTCCCCTGCTGCTTTACGGCCATGCGGACGTGGTTACGGCTGCCAATCAGAAGTGGACTTACCCTCCTTTCGAAGGCATGATTGCCGACGGCTATGTCTGGGGGCGCGGCGCACTGGATATGAAATGCGGGCTGGCAATGATGATTGCCGCACTATTAAGAGCCAAAGCGGAAAATTTTCAGCCTGCCGGCGATATCGTTTTCTGTGCCATGTGCGACGAGGAAACCGGGGGAGCCTGCGGTGCCAAATTTCTGGTCAGGGAACACATGGATTTATTTAAAGATATAAAATATGCCATCAGCGAATTCGGCGGATACACTATGTACATAGACGGCAAGAAGTTCTACCTGATACAGGTAGCGGAAAAACACCACTGCGCCGTCGAGATTACCTTTCATGGACCCAGCGGGCACGGCTCGATACCCGTCAAAAACAGCGCCATGTATAAAATGGGGAAAGCACTGGTGGCTCTAAATGATAAACAGTTGCCGGTCCATATCTCGGCGGTAACCGAGAGGATGATAAAGCTAATCGCTTCTCACATTTCAGAACCTGACAGCGCTTATTTTAAACAACTGCTTGACCCGTCAAAGACCGACGCAATGCTTGAGATTATCAGGGAAAAGACCGGTAATTTCTTCGACCCCCTGCTGCATAACACAGTCAACGCCATCATGGTAAAGGGCGGAGTAAACATCAACGTAGTACCCGGCAAGGTAACCCTCTATCTGGATGGCAGGATTCTGCCCGATTTTAACGATAATGACCTGAGAAACGAGTTGATTAATGTTGTCGGACATGACTGTGATGTTAAGATAACCAATTACGAACAGGCCAGAGCCGATGCCGACCTGTCCATGTTCGATATGCTTTCGGATATTTTGAAGGAAAAGGAGCCGGACTGCATCCCGATTCCGATTATTATCAGCGCCAGCACCGACGCCCGCCTGCTGGCAAAGCTGGGCATCCAGACATATGGATACCTGCCCATCGACCTGCCTGAAGGCTTCGATTTCATGAAGTCCGTCCATGCCGCCGATGAAAGAATTCCGGTGGCATCGATGCACTCCGGCGCCGATGCCATCTACCGGGTGCTCGAAAGATACGGTCAGTAGCACAAATTTTTTAAACATGTCTTGGTGAGTTTTACCGAAAGGAAAACGAAGCAATCTTTTTTATTATATTTAAAATAAACTTCCCATGACTTTTTCCCACCATTGTTGTTATCACAAGCTTATATAATAACGGGTTTCCATTGCGCTAGCCTATAAACAACCATTGTGATATATTTTATTCTATGAAAACGAAAATCGATTTTATCAATAACGGAACCATTACCTCGGTACAGGGTTTTAAAGCCGGAGCAGTCAGCGCCGGCATAAAGAAAAAGGGGACCAAGCCCGATTTAGGCATAGTTTACTCCGAAAAGCCCTGCACGGCAGCGGGGGTTTTTACCAGAAATCTGGTTAAGGCGGCTCCGCTGGCAATATGCCAGAACCGGCTTCCTGCCGGGGATATGCATATCATCGTCGCCAACAGCGGCTACTCCAATGCCGTTACCGGAGAGCAGGGAATGCAGGATGCCATTGAAATGACAGTGCTGGCTGCTAAAAAGATGGGGGTAAAACCGGACTCTGCGCTGGTTGCCAGCACCGGTGTCATCGGCATAAATCTTCCGATGGATGCCATCAGGAAAGGAATTGACGATATAAATTTGTCTGATGACGGCGGGCACGATTTCGCCCGTGCTATCATGACCACCGATACCGTTTCCAAGGAAGCAGCTGTCTGCGTTAATGACGGGCAGTTCACCATCGGAGGCGTGGCTAAAGGTTCAGGAATGATACACCCCAATATGGGAACTTTATTATGTTTTCTAGCAACCGATGCCGTTGTCGATAAGGAATTCCTTGCCGACTCGCTGCGTAAAGCGGCGGATGTCTCTCTCAATATGGTTTCTGTCGATAACGATACCAGTACCAACGATACCATGATTATAATGGCAAACGGATTGGCAAATAACAAAAAAATCGATAAAAAATCAGAGATGGCAGAGGCCTTTCAGGAGGCTTTAAATGCCGTTTGCATTTTCCTTGCCAAGGCGGTAGCTGCCGATGGTGAAGGCGCCGGCAAATTAATCGAGGTCAACGTATGCGGCGCTAAAGATATCGAATCGGCCAGAATCTGTGCCAGGACGATAGCCACATCCTCGCTGGTAAAAACAGCCATACACGGCTGCGACCCCAACTGGGGGCGTATTATCGCCGCTGCCGGCAGGAGTGGCGCCGAAGTGGTTGAAACGAAAATGGACTTATCTATCTGCGGCATCAAACTGCTGGAAAAAGGAGTGGCGCTATCCTTTAGAAATGAGCAGGTTTCTAAAGCAATGGCTGATAAGACGGTTACGATAGACCTTAACCTGAATCTGGGCAAGGCTGCGGCAACCGCCTGGGGCTGCGATTTGACTGCCGAATATGTCTCCATCAACGCCGACTATACAACCTAGTATTATGTCAAGCTTTTAAGAAAAGGAACTCAACATTGAAAAATAAACTGGATAACAAAACAATCGTAATTAAGCTGGGCGGGTCCCTGTTCGATACCAGAGATACCACCATCGAAGATATTATTTACCTGCAAAAGCAGGGCTACCCTATTGTTGTGATTCATGGCGGAGCCAATATGGTAAACAAGTGGCTGCAGAAGCAGAATATCACTCCCCAGTTCGCTGGCGGGGAACGCATTACCGGCAAAGCAGAACTGGATATGGTGGCGGCGGTAATCGGCGGATTGATGAATAAGGAAATCGTCGCCACGATTATTTTAAATGGAGGTAAGGCGGTCGGCATCAGTTGCGTAGACGGCGCCTTAATCGAGGGTAAAATCCGCAATAAAGAAATGGGTTATGTCGGCAGCGCAGTTAAAGTAAACCACGAGGTGCTTACGTCAATACTGGGAGCCGGATTTATCCCGGTCGTTTCCCCTATCAGCCTGTATTCTGTCGGGCGTGAAGAGAACGACCCGCTGCTGTTAAATATCAACGGGGATACCATCGCCGGAGAGATTGCCGCTTCTATTAAAGCCGAAAAATTGATTTTTATGACCGATGTAAACGGCATCCGCGATGCTTCGGGCAATTATTTAGCGCAGCTTAATTCTATCCAGGCAAAGGAACTTCTGGATTCGGGGGTAGCCAGCGGCGGCATGATTCCCAAAATCAAGGCCTGCCTCAGGGCTACGGAGAATCCCTTTACAAGGTGCGCTATTATCGATGGCAACCGCAAGAACGCACTGGTTAAAGAAATAGAAGAAGGCGGAACGGGTACTACCATTTACAATCCGCCGGGAGAAATATAATGAGCAACTGGTTTGAACTTGAGCATGAATATTATATGCCCACATTCAAGCGCATTCCGGTCACACTAGTGAAAGGAGAGGGCGCTAA
Source organism: Dehalococcoidales bacterium (assembly GCA_012520835.1). Lineage (GTDB taxonomy): Bacteria > Chloroflexota > Dehalococcoidia > Dehalococcoidales > UBA5627 > UBA5627. The sequence continues at coordinate 407 of JAAYNN010000016.1, read as the reverse complement.
AGTATGGGATGAAAGCGGCAAGGAGTATTTAGATTTCGTTTCCGGTATCGCGGTTAACAGCCTCGGCCACTGCCACCCGGTAGTGGTAAAAGCCATCACCGAACAGGCCAATACCCTGATGCATACTTCCAATATTTATTATACTACACCGCAAATAAAGCTGGCGGAGCTGCTGGTAAAAAACAGCTGCCTGGATAAGGTTTTTATCTGCAACAGCGGAACGGAGGCAACCGAGGGAGCCGTCAAGCTGGCGCGCAGATACGGGCACATCCATTTAAAAGGCGCCTACGAAGTCATCACCGGTACCGGCTCGTTTCATGGTCGCACCCTGGCAATGGTTTCGGCCAGCGGACAAACCAAGTTTCAGGAGCCTTATATTCCCATTCCATCCGGTTTTATAAACGTAG
>JAAYNN010000015.1 GCA_012520835.1 Dehalococcoidales bacterium | reverse complement strand
TATTTAATTTGTATATTCCCGATTTTCGATATTGAGCACCATTTTGATAAAGCGCACCAGAGCACTGACACCGAAAGCAACCGCCACAAAAATAAGAACTCCTTTGGTTACCGCCGGCAGGATGTCCGCAGCCACTGTATTGGGAATAAAACTGAAATCAAACGGGAAGATGGTAATCAGGTAGATGACCACTGCCATGCCGACGACTTCCAGAAGTATCTGGACTGCTTCGCGGAACCAGTACCGGTCATAAATAATCAATATGATATTGGCAACGATGCATATCGATAGAGAAGTAACTAAAACCGGCAGCCACGACAGAAAATCGGGCGTTAAAAACGATGAAATAATCAGGCTGCCGTCATCGCCGATCGAATACCATGCCACGTATTCCCAAAAGAGGGTAAAGAAAATTATCAGGACAATATTCCAGAATATAGCAAAGCTGTAACCGATGATTCTGCCCGAGCGAGTGCGGGTAAAGTAGTCGTTGACTTTTTTACCGCAACCATCGGCTTTTTTAACAATGCCTTCGTCCGTCTCTTTTTTTTCTTCTGCCGAGATGCCTGCGGCATCCTTTGCTTCGGGTTCATGAGGAGTATCGGTTTTCCATGTAGATTGGTGAATCGCTTCGGCAATTTCCCCGGCCAGCGGCACCCTGTAACGCTCTCCCTGGTAGGCTTTAACCATCAGCACTATCCAGAAAACAAAAGCCAATAAACCGATGAGGGCGCTGAAAATACCGCCCACATGAGGAATCCAGCTCAAACAAGGGCTTAATATGGTCAGGCTGCCGAAGAGCACGATAGACTGGAGGGCGTGAAAATTGACGGTTTTATCCTGCTTTTCCAGTACCACAAAAATAATACCGCTGATCCAGAACAGCGCATAACACAAAGTCGAGGCAACATTTGTCGGTAGCTTCAGGGTAGGGGTTTCTGCGGATTTCTGTTGTTTTTTTTCGTTTTCAATGCGTTCCTTTTCCTCTTCATAAATGCGGCGTCTTTCTTCGGGTGTCAGTTCCATTTTTTTATCCTCCGGATCTTAATTATATCCGAATCAAGAAATATTGTAACACCATCTATTGAGCATTTTCCTATCCGAATGTATAATACCAAAAAATGGCCAGTAAGTATACAGATGTCCGATGTATGGCGGATTATCTGCCGGAAGTGACGCATCGAGTTTATAAAAATACACCGGGCGGCTCTTTTTGCGGTTGTGACGGAATTATTCCATACAGGTTTGATCCTGCTAGCCGAACAGCCGTTCGACCAGGCTCCCGAGATTGTCAAAACGATTATTCTCTGGACGGTCGTGGCAAACACCATCGGAATCTGCCTGAGTTTGCTCCTGATTAAGAAAATGGCAATAGAAAAATTTATCTTAAAATATACAAAAAAGAACAACCGGTTTAAAATACTGCTATGGACAGAGAAAGATTCGAACAACTGGTGATAAAAGCCATCGAAAGCCTTCCCGACGAGTTCCTGGAGCTCTTGGATAATGTCGATGTGGTGGTGGAAGACTATCCGACTGCCGAACAGCTCGAAATCGAGGAGGTCGAAGACGAGACGCTGCTGCTGGGGCTTTACGAGGGCATACCGCAGACTATGCGCAGCAGCTTCTACGGCATGGTTGTACCGGACAAGATAACAATTTTCCAGAAAGCGATCGAGGCGATGGCATCTTCAGATGATGAAATAGAGGAACAGATCAATAAAACTATACGGCATGAAATAGCCCACCACTTCGGCTCAAGCGAGGAAACCCTGCGTGAAATAGAGGGCTATGATGAAGAGTTTCAGTAAATTACGCTTTTCTTCTGATAGCTGTCGACAGTCAATTTTTTCCTGTCGTCCGCTTCCACCGGATTCTTCAGAGAGAACTCGATAATACTGTTGCACTTGGTGCAACGGCTGTAGAAATTATCGACTTCCCGAAAATCCAGCGTTACCCGTGCGCCTGGACCGTTCTTCGTTTCGAAGTTGCCCAGTTTTTCCCCGCATACGGGGCATTCCACATCTGCATCCATAGATATATGATCGATTTTGTACATACGCTCACCGCCAGAATATTATTTTACAGATTACAGCATATATCTTAATCTTACTTTTAACAAGTATTTATTTTAGCAAGTTTTAAATATTTTTGTAATCCCCGCCAATATTTACTGCCTGCATTGCCATAATTTATATCGGGATGATATACTAGCTTTCAATATCTGGAGGATTACATGAGCACCAGGGGCATGTTAAGATTGATTGGGCTGGTAATAGCTATCGGCGCAATTATTACCGCAGTGGCTGCCATTGTGGAATACTGTTAAATATTTTTTACCGCTTCACGCGGGATAGTAATATAATCATCATAACTTGTTTTATTTAAGAATTGAAAAAATCCGAACAATTCTTTCAAAACAGCTGATATCTTTGCTCACTCTTTTATTGCAATCCCGGCTTTAACATAAAAGATACCGGAAAAACCCAGGGGGGAACAGCCGCAAATTTCACCGACAGGCACAAATTTCATTTTCTTGACAGCTATTCAGGCTTATGATATTATTGCAATCATTTGCATTAAGCAATCGTCGCAATAAATATGATTTGCATTTAAATTCAACTGCAAATTAATATTCGATAAAAGCCGGGCAACTATTTATGGAAACCATTTTAAATGTAGTGCGCTTATCGGTAAACGCCGAACTGAAAAGCGGGTTCACGCAGATAGTAAAAGGACTGTCCTTTAAAATCGCCTCCGGTGAACAACTGGGGATTGTCGGAGAGAGTGGCTGCGGCAAGACTATGACGGCTATGGCAATATTCGGTCTGCTGCCAGCCAATTGCCATGCCGACGGAGAAGTAATACTGAACGGGAACTCCCTGCTCGGCTTGAGCAAAAAACAGATGAATGAAAAAAGAGGCCGGGAAATCGTGCTTATTCCCCAGAGCGGAGCGGATTTTCTCAATCCTTCGCTGAGAGTCAGAGACCAGATCTATGAAACCCTGAAAAAAGCGGGACTGACGGATAAGGATGATTTGCGGGAGCGGGCGGAAGAACTGCTGAGACATGTCGGTTTTGATAAACCGCTGGAAGTATTGGAAAAATACCCTTTTCAACTTTCGGGCGGGATGGCGCAGCGTATCGTTCTCGCCATCGGGCTGGCTTTCTCCCCCAGCCTGGTGATTGCCGACGAGCCGACCAGAGGTATCGATGATGAAACGGCCGCCCTGTTTATAAAACAACTGGAAAGAATGTTTGCCGATTCGGCTGTTATTGTCATAACCCATAATATCGCCTTAGCCAGAACCTGCCGCAACATACTGGTAATGCACAGCGGTGCAATGATGGAATACGGCAGAGCCGACTTAATTCTGAATTCCCCGAAGCACCCTTACACCAGAAGCCTTATAGATGCGCTTCCTGCCAACGGATTTAAGTCCACAACCTTGAAGGACAGGGGCAGCATGAACGGCAGGGAAGGTTGCCCGTTTTACAGCCGCTGTTCAATCGGAACAAACGACTGTGCTAAAAATACCATTCCGCTAAAGAACGACGGCGGTGTTTCCTGGAGGTGTTTGCATGCTTGAAGCTGTAAATATCTCGAAAAGCTTTAAAAAAATGGATAAAAAGGGTACTCAAAAAGTGCTCGACAACGTTACTTTCAACATACGTGAAAATGAAACTGTAAGCATCATGGGTAAAAGCGGCGAGGGCAAATCCACCATTGCCCGCATACTCTGCGGAACCATCAAACCCGATAGCGGACGGATCCAATATAACGGGGAAGCGCTTTTTGACAATCAAGGAAATTACGACAGAAGACTGCACACGCGCATTCAATTGATACCGCAACAGCCTTTTTCGGCGCTCGATCCCAAGCAGAGAGTGGGCGATGCCATTGCAGAGCCCTTGCTGTATCACAGGCTGGCAAAAGACAAAACGGATGCCGCCTGTCAGGTTAAAAAATTACTGGAACAGGTATGGCTGGAAGACGAAATAGCAAGGCGCTTCCCTTCCCAGATTTCCGGCGGGCAGGCTCAGCGCATTACTATTGCCCGGGCATTAGCTCTGAAACCGGGGCTTTTAATCGCCGACGAATCCACCTCGATGCTGGATGTCTCGGCACAGGCGCAGATAATCAATATCTTTAAAGACCTGTTGAAATGCAAACAACTCTCAATCCTCTTAATATCTCACGATAAGGCGTTGGTCGAAGTATTTTCAAACCGTGTTTATCACTTGTCGCAGGGAAGCCTGCAGGAAATAAATTAATTTAGGAGAAAACATGTTCAAAAGAAAACTGGTAAAAATCATCCCCTTCCTTCTCGCCTTGGTATTACTGATATCTACTTTCGCAAGCTGTAACGAAAACGGCGGGAAAACCACAAATCCGGCAGCAGGTAAAATAGATACGCTGGTTGTCGGCACAACTATGGCTATAGAAAAAGCCAGCAGAAGCGAATACTATTTCGATGTTTTAAGCGGAACAATCACCCAGATGGCTCTTGTCAGGGTCGATGAGAGCGGAGCGTATCAGCCGCTGATGGCGGAGTTTGAAACAAGCGACAGTAAAACATGGACATTTACTATTACGGACGGCTTAACATGGCATGACGGCACGCCGGTTACCGCCGAAGATGTCAAATTCACCATCGAATATCTTGACCTGCAGAATAACGGCGGTTATCTTTCCAGGTATGAAGACATAGCAGTATTGAATGACAGACAAATAAAACTTGTATTAAAAACCGCCAACGCGCGCCACTTAAGCAATTTCACGGCTATGAGAATCATCCCCAAACATATTTATGACGGCGTTGCAGATATGTCCACTGTCGCCGAGGAACTAGCTACAATCGGCTGCGGCCCCTATAAATTCGTGCGCTTCGATAAAAACGCCGGCGTCATCGAGTTTACAGCATACAAGGATTACGTGGGAGGAGTTCCCAACGTTAAAACCGTTATCTTCAAGATGTATTCGAATGCCGATACCATGAACCTGGCGCTGAAAGCGGAGGAAATCGACATGGTGTATTACTATGCCGGAGGAGTCGATATCACCGCCGCAGCGGATTTCGTTAAAAACGGCAACATCACCATATCTACCGTAAAGGATGCCAGCAACACAGCCGTACTTGTATTCAACAATAATAAGGCACCCTGCAACGATATATTGATCAGGAAAGCGATTGCTGCAGCAATAGACTATGACAAGTTTCTGGAATTATTCGGTTCCGAATACAGTACCCCGTCCAGAACCGGATTTATTCCTGAGGGTACAGCCGGTTTCATCGAAACCGAAGTCCTCACCCGCAATCTGGATGCCGCCAGAGCATACCTTGCAGAGGCCGGCGCTGTCGATAGCAATAATGACGGGATTGTGGAATATCATGGGGAGCCGCTGGTTATAGAATTACTGGTGCGCAGCGATAAGCCGATTTATACGAGGTACGCGGAACTGTTGCAGCTGAATCTGGCTGAGGTGGGAATTAAGATAACCCTCAAGATTGTTGACGTGGCGGAATTCCGCTCCATATCGGAAAAAGAGCATACCAACCAGATGATGGTAACCAAGTTCACCGCTTACGGCATGAGTTCCGGCGCCGGAATGGGTTCCTCATACATGAGCGGCTTGGGAACCAGCAGCGGACAGGGACAGATTATGGATGCAGCATATGCCGAAATTGTTGACAGGCTGGGTTCCGCTACCTCCATGGAAGAGTATTTCGCGGCAGCCGCGGATTGCCAGAAATATTATGCGGCAAACACGTCATCGGTAGCCCTGTACTGGGATTGCTATATACAGGCATATAACAACAGGCTGTCCGGATTTATTATCGACGGAACATTCGGACTTTTGAATATGCCTACATGGTTCAGTATCGAAGAACAAACAGACTGATGGAAATAGAAATAAAATCCCTCCGCCACGTCAGATAACACGGCGGAGGTGGCGAAAACCTCGTCTTAAGGAGCATTATTAATGCCATATAGCGAGCTTGAATGCCAGCAAGCCTGGGAAAGCGTCTCGCGGGCAGGCAGCCGCGCAGAACGCATCGAGCGCAACCGGCGCTGGATAGAATATTTCGGCACTGTCTTTAAACAGCAGGAAAACGCAAGTAAAGGCGAGATAGATGAGACCTTTAAAAAAGAGTTTCCTCTCGACGTGACTTCATTCCTGATGCAGGAAAAAGTATTGACCTCGTCTTCGAGCGTGCTGGATATCGGCGCCGGAACGGGGGCATTTACGCTTCCCTTTGCCGCCAATTGCAGGAGTGTTACGGCGCTGGATATGTGTCAGGACGCACTGGATATTCTGCAAACACGCTGCCGCCAGAAAAACATGTCGAACGTAGAAACGGTTCTCGGGATGTGGGAGACCTTTCCGCTGGAGGGGAAATACGACCTCACCTTCGCTTCGATGTGTTCCGCCATCTGCGATAAGCAGGAAATCATCAACATGGAATCGATTACAGGCGAATACTGCTGTTTACTCACCGTCGCCCGCGGTTCACACTCTTTGCACCGCCGTGGACTTAGAAAAAGGCTGATGGATGCACCTCCGCCAGGGCTGTCGAGTGACGTGATTTATATCTATAACATGCTCTACGCTATGGGCAGATTCCCCAATATCAAATACTACCAGGAATGCCAGCATTCGCATATGCCTGCCGATGAGGCTTATAATATTTACCGCATTTATTTTAAAATATTCGGTTTATGCGGAGAGGAAACCGACAAAATCATCCGGGATTATATCAGCGAGCATGCAACAGATGGATTCCTGTATGACGAAACACAATTAAACAGCGCCCTGTTATACTGGCGTCCCCGAGAGAAGTAGCCTTGAAACCGACTGTTCGCAGAATAGTGACATCGATACTGTGCCTGGTTGTGGTAATCATACTGAATTTTCTTTTGCCCAGAATGATGCCGGGAGACCCGGTTTTAATGCTTACCGGCATCGATGAGGATGCAATATCGCAGGCACAATACGAGATGTATAAAGAGAAGCTCGGCCTCGACCGCCCTTTAATCGAACAGTTTGCGGACTATATTTCAGACCTTTCAGGCGGCAACCTGGGCTATTCCTATCATTACAAGGATACCGTAGCCAATATCATGGCACAGCGTGTACCGGCAACACTGCAAGTTGCCATTCCTACCATAATTATTTCATCGCTGTGTGCCCTCTTTCTGGGCTATATTACAGGCTACCGCAAGAACAGCAAACTGGATACCCTGCTAACATCCAGTTTCATCGTCGTGCATGCCGTTCCCAGTTTCCTGCTGGCAATGATAATGGTAACCGTCTTTGCCTATCACCTCGGGTGGTTTCCGCTGGGCGGCTTGAGTTCGATTAGAGTCCCAGATTCGGCTTTTCTGGCTTTCCTGGACCGCTTGAAACACCTGGTCCTACCTGTAACAACGTTGACTATTGCCTCCGTTCCGGGAAAATACCTGTTGCTGCGCAACATTACGGCCGCTGCCAAAGATGATAAATACGTGATATATGCCAGAGCCAGGGGGCTTTCGGAAAAAAGAATCATTTTCGTTCATATCCTGAGAAATACAGTTCAACCCTTCATTACCATGGTCGGATTAAACGTCGGCTTTATTATCGCCGGGTCGATGATTATCGAAAACATCTTCTCGATTAACGGCATGGGAACCTTGATTTATCAGGCCACTTCCTCGCGCGATTTCCCCACGCTGCAGGGTTGTCTTTTTATAACTGCACTGGCGGTGGTCATAGCCAATATCATCACCGATATAATATGCGTGGCAATCGACCCCAAGGTAAGGTACGGAGTCTATGAATCTGATTAAGCGACTGGCAAGGAAAGAATATATACCGCTTTATATCGGCATGGCTTTAATGTCGGTCTTTGTCGCTTTTTCCCTGTTCCCATCGCTGTTTGCTCCCTATCACCCAAAAGAGATGTTTGCAGCCTGGCAGGGGGTTTCAGCGGCACACCTTTTGGGGACCAACGACATTGGTTACGACATTTTTTCGGAACTGGTATATGCCTCATCCACCACTCTCATCGTGGGCATCACCGCCGCCCTGGTATCTTTGTTAATCGGCTCAGCTATCGGCATCATGGCCGGATTTCTCAGCGGCTGGAAGGGGGAAATATTGGATGGGATTGTCAATGTCTTCCTGTTAATCCCGATGCTGCCGATGGCTATCGTGGTGGCAGCTTACCTGGGACCGGGGTTAAACAACATTATTCTGGTTATTGCCGTGCTGGGGTGGTGCGCTACCGCCAGGGCGGTCAGGGCAAAGACCAAGCAGTTGAAACAAACTCCTTTCGTCGAATCGCTGGTAATACTCGGCATACCGAAACGGCAAATCATGTTAAAGCATATCTTCCCCAATCTAACCGAGATAGCACTGGCAAAATACATTATGTCGGTCGGCAGTTTCATGCTGATGGAGGCCGCTCTCAGTTTCCTCGGTCTGGGAGACCCGACAAAGGTAACATGGGGCGGAATGATAAATCTGGCATATAAATGCGGCGGCTTTTCAAAAGGCGCCCTGAACTGGTACCTGCCGCCCGGAATCTGCATTGCAATGTGTGTCCTGGCATTTTTCTGCGTCAACTATTACTTCGAAAAGAAGGCTTTACAGGTGGACGGAGATAAACGCAGCTACCTGGACTAGAAATACTGTCTAGTTCAGGAATCAACAATGCCGTTTCTATAGGCACAAGGATTTTAACTAAAACACAGACAATCTATTTTTATAAGCCAATCGGGGTTGCGGTTTTGACAATATTGCTTTTCAACATATAACATTAGCAATGCCGACCGGCAGCTCATTCATGAAAAGGAGCGTAACATGTCCAGTGTTTTATCGAAGAACGATATCAAGATGCTTTTAAACGGCAATCCGCCGCTTTTAGAAGGCTATCTTAACCTAGAAGAGCAATTGCAGCCGAACGGCGTGGATTTTACGCTGCGCGGCATCTGTTCCCTGCAGTCTGCCGGCAGAATCGCAGTCAGCAATAAAGAGAGAGTGGTTTCAAAACAATCTGCGCTGACTTTTGACGAAAAGGGATTCATTCACCTGACGCCAGGAATCTATGGTATTACCTACAATGAAATAGTCAATCTGCCGAAGAATGTGATGGCGCTGGCGACACCCAGATCAAGCCTTTTAAGATGCGGAGTAACCGTCAATACCGCCGTCTGGGATGCCGGCTACTCGGGGCGTTCCGAATCGCTGCTGGTAGTCTATAATCCGCTGGGTTTCGACCTGCAGAAAGACGCCAGAATCGTCCAGCTGGTATTTTTTCGCATGAGCGGAGATACGGAAGGCTACAACGGCATCTACCAGCATGAGAATATCTAGTAGCTAAATTGCCAGGCTGAGGGCAGCCGGTATAATCCTGAAAGAAGCCGGGCACTCTCCGAGGAACTCCCCATCAGCTTCGATAAATACTTTATCCGCTGATTTTATCTCCACATGTGAAGACCTTTCTATTTTCACCAATGGATGTGTGATATGGGTTCCCTTATATATTTTAGGGAATGTTTTTAAAAGGTCTATTTTACCTACATCGCCAACGCAGACCACATCGAAAACACCGTCATAAATATCCGCATTGGGAGCGATGCACATGCCGCCGCCGAAATAGCAGCCGTTGGCCATCACCATGGTTAAAACCTTTCGCTGTTCGCATCTATCGTTGAAACAAACTTCCAGCAGCTTATTCCTGTAACTGATAACGGATTTAAGCAGGCCGAGCACATAAGGCACGGTTCCCCCGAATATTTTCGGCAGACGGCTGGCAGCCTCTATAGCCTGTGCATCGAAGCCGACGCCGGCCGAATTGATAAAATAGCGCCGGCTGGGCTGGTTGTTTTTAGTAAAATCAACCACGCCGACGTCAATCATGCGCCTTTCAGCTCCGTGCAGGCACGAACTGGCTTTAATATAATCCCTGGTAATTCCGGCCGTACGGATGAAATCGCCGCCGGTTCCGGTGCTGATAATGCCAATGGTTGCCTCGCTGGAATCCCTGGCCTGCAGGATACCGTTGGCTACCTCGTTGACGGTGCCGTCTCCGCCGACAGCCACCACAAATTGGTAGCCGCTGGCGGTGGCTTCACGGGCAAGCTCGATAGCGTGCCCGGTGCCTTCGGTATATTGATATTCGAACGACATACCGCCGCTCTGTAATAATTCATTGATAACAGGCCATTTGCGATAGGTGGTTTTCGCCCCGGCTACAGGATTGACGATGACTTTGGTTTTTACGGCTGCCATCTTAATGAATCATGTTCCTTTCTGTCGAAATAATCCCTTTTCTTTTCAGCTCAACTGCCTGCGATTCGTGATAATGAGGCTGGTTACAAGACCGATTGTCAGGTGGATGACCATTGCCAGCACGCTGCGCCCGATATCCGGGCTCTCCAGTTCAAACGGGAAATTATGCATTTCCTCAAGCGGCATAAATCCTGCCATGATAAGTTCTATACCGCCATAGACAGCTGTAATACTATCGCCGGCTGTAGATATCAAAAACCAGTAAGGCTTACCCGCCAGCATCAGGACGCTTTCGATAATGCCTGAAATAACCATAACGACAACCAGCGTGATCACCGTAGCCCCCATTGCGCCTTTCGAAATTGAACTGAAGAGGAAAGTGAAAGCAACAATGGTAGCTCCGTAAAGAAGACTCAAACCGAAAGACTGTGCTGTCTCCAATGGGATTGTTTGATATATGGCATAGAGAGAGATGCAGAGAACAAGGTAGCCGAATATAATCAGTATGGTGACTGCGATGCAGCTGGCAATGTATTTCCCGAGCACCAGCGTGGTTCTCTTGACCGGGTTGGTAAAAAGCATAAAACCGCTTTTACTCTCGAACTCACCGGCTATGGCATCGCCCGAAAAGAAGATGGCTCCGATAACAGCCATGGAAGGGCCTACGGAAAGCATGGTCGCCATCAGTTTTGCATCATCGGGGAAACCGTTCATGAGAGCCGGGAAGCCAACCAAAACCGCCGCTTCGGAAATCAGCACCAATAGCAGGATGACATACAGACGCTTGCGGCGGACATGTTTTAAGAATTCATATCCGGTAACGATAGCCAGCCGTTTCAATTCACTCACTCGGAACTCCCGTCAGCTGGAGATAGGCATTTTCCAGCGAATCATATTTCTGCTCCAGCGCTGCAATGTTGTCGTATTCCAGGAGCTTGCCGCGGTCGATAATAGCAACATATTTGCATATCTGGGCAACCTCGCTTAACTGGTGAGAGGCGAAAAAGACCACTTTGTCCTTGCCGGCTTCCAATATAATCTGGCGGAATTCGATTACCGCCCTGGGGTCTAATCCAAGCGCTGGTTCATCGAGTATTAAAATCGGCGGATCATGAAGCAACGTTTGCGCCAGCGCCAGCCGCTGTTTCATACCGCGCGAAAACTTCTCTATTTTAACATTAAGCCATTGTTCCAGGCTTACAAGTTTAATTACGTTATCGATACGTTCTGTTAAATGGTTGCCATCCATGCCGCGCAGCTTGCCGAAATAATTCAGGGTTTCTTTAGGAGTTAAAAAGCCGTAAAATTCAGGGGTTTCGATAATAGTGCCGATTTGCGACAGCGCTTTTTCCTTCTGGGTGGTTATGTCGAAACCCTTGATATAGGCCTTACCTGAGGTTGCGCGGATAAGTCCGCAAAGAATTTTAAGGGTAGTGCTTTTGCCGGCGCCGTTAGGCCCTAAAAATCCCACGTTTTCATTGCCCGCTATTCTCAGGGATAGGTTATCCAGCGCCAGAAAGCTGTTATAATACTTGGTAAGATTTTCGATTACGATAGGTTCATTCATAAAACAGGCTCTATTTTATTTCCCATATCACAATGTTAAGCGACATAGCCATAAGATTGTATCATAAAATGCAATGATATTAAACGCTATGCGTCAACTCATATTATCCTTTTTCCATATAATATATGGAAGTGTCTGGGGTAACAATTAAAGACTGCACTCAAGATGACAATGTTAAGTGTCATCCTGAAGGCACAGGGGGTGACTGAAGGATCTGGGGGGTGGGGAGAAATCCCGATAATATCGGGACAACAGGGAAAAATAAAACTTCCGTTCGCTTTGAGTCCCGACAAGTCGGGAAAGGGGCAAACGAACGGAAGTCTGGTTTAATTCGGCGCCGTTATGGTTCGACAGGCTCACCACGAACGGCTTCCATTTAACTACAAACAGCTTGCAGGTTTTTTGCCACACCCCGGATGTTGAGTTACAGCAAGCCGGAATGAAATCCCGATTCATCTGGGCTTCATTAATTTGTTACTCGTTCACCTCTATAACAGGAATGAGATATTAAAAGCGACCATTAAAAGCACATATATTGCCTATTTGTCAATATTATTTTGACTTTATTTATATATGTATTATAAAATATCCCGATGTCATTTTTTAAGCTATTTAAATGCCTGCTAGTGTTCATAGCGTTATTATTTATGATACCTTACGGCGGAGCTAACACTGCCGAAGGCGCATCGAATGTCGCCAGATGGCAACAGGCGAATATTCCGGCTCAGGGAGCAGAAAATGGCTGGCTGCTGGCAAGCGGTTCGGATATAACATGCCTCACCACAGACAACATCGGCATACTCTACGCCGGAGTAACCGGAATGCCGTCTAATCTCTATAAATCGGCGGACGAAGGAAAAAGCTGGCAGGCAATCGGAAACGGCACCGATGAAATCATAGCTATGGTAACGGCAGCGGACAATACGCTGTACTATGCCACCGCTTACAACATTTATAAATGCATCGGCGATTCAAATTTTATGGTATGCACCATAACAGGCCGCTTTGCCAGCCCGGATACCGTTATTTCATCCATCGATGTCTCAACCTACAGGGGCAATCACGCCGTTCTGGTCGGAACTAAAAACCAAAACTGCGGACAATTCGGCGGTATATATGTAATTTATTGCGATGTGCTGATGCAATGGCAGGATTTGGGACTTGCGGGCTGTGACGTATATTCGGTAGCATTTTCACCGCACTTTTCCGACGACAATTCTGTAGTAGCCCTGGCAAGCAATGAAAACGACACTTTCATCACATGGAAGGAAGGCAGCAGTGAATGGGGAGGGAACATCGGCAACGCACTGTTTCAAGATAGCAGCACCGGAAACCCGGTACCGGTAACAGAAACAGCCCAAATCGCCTTCCCGGATGATTATAGTCAGGATATAAATAGCGGCAACTGTATTCTGTATGCCGCTTTGAATACCGGAACGAACGGCGGCGATGTATATATAGTCTATGGACGCAATAAACCGGAGCAATCTGTTGCTGAAGACCTTAATATCGCAGCTTCCTACGGACATGATAATATCGATATAACGGTTTTAGACCTCTGCGGCAGCATCGGCGATATCAGCCTGATGGCTGGGACTGCCGAAGGAAACAGTATTTATATTGGTTCTGACGACGGCGGCATTTGGAGGCAAAGCAAAAAGTCTCCCTCAGGTGATGCAGTAACGGCCCTGGCGATGCCTGCCGGTTATAAAAATAACGGCAAAGCCTATTGTGCTACCACAGGTTATGACAGCGCTTTCTCTGTCAGTTTTGACCGGGGCATCAACTGGAACCAGTGCGGGCTGATTGATACAACTGTAGATGCCATCATCGAGGCGGCTGTTTCGCCCCGCTATGACTTCGATGAAACGCTATTTCTGCTGACATGGGGAAACGAATACAGCATCTGGCGCTCTGGCGACGGTTGTAAAAGCTGGCAGAGAATATTTTCAGGTTCTTCCGGAAATTTTATAAGCATCGATAAAATCGCTCTTTCTCCGCAGTACGAAAACGGAAGCCGCGTACTTTATTTCTGCGGCAGTGAAGACGG
>JAAYNN010000014.1 GCA_012520835.1 Dehalococcoidales bacterium | reverse complement strand
TTGACAGCCCCTTGACAATCGCTTCGACTTTGTCAGGGGATAGTTTGCCCATGGCAATATAATCCAGCAGGAACAAAGGCTCGGCTCCGCAGGTAAGAATGTCATTGACACAGTGGTTGACAAGGTCTTGACCGACAGTGTCATGTCTGTCCATGGCTTCCGCTATTTTAAGCTTGGTACCGACTCCGTCGATACTGGATACCAGTACCGGCTGTTTGTAGCCTTTAAATTCGAACATGCCGCCGAAGAGCCCGGGGCCTGCCAGTACTTCAGGCCGCGCCGTAGTTTTGGCATGTTTTTTAATTACCGATTTAATACTGTCAGCAGTATTGATGCTGACACCCGCCGCATCATAAGTGTATTTGATTTGATTTGCCTCCTGAAGTAATTATTATATCGAAAACAATCAATGTTAACTTCTATATTACAGATACTTCCGGTGAAAGAGCATAGTTCAAGGTTGATGTTTCCTGATTCTGCAGGCTTTTATCATAGCATTAGAAAAGGGTTGTTGCAATCAGAACAAGCTGTCAGACGGGCATTCTCAGGAGATGGTTACATGTGTTATTACTTTAACAGGATGTGTTTTTTAGGGCAGGTCGGTTCCAGCGCTATTTTTTCCATGGTAAGCTGTACCGGCATCGGATAATTACCGGTGAAACAGGCCAGGCAAAATTCATCTTTCGGCAGATCTATCGCTTTTATAAGCCCCTCAAGGCTCAGATAACCCAGCGAATCGGCGCCGATGAAATCTCTTATCTCGGGGATGCTTTTCTGTGCCGCGATTAACTCCCAGCGGTTAGCCATATCCACGCCCAGAAAACAGGGGTAGCAAATCGGGGGAGCGCAGATGCGCATATGCACTTCCCTGGCTCCGCTTTTGCGCAGAAGCTTGATAACCTCCGGAGTGGTCGTGCCCCTGACGATGCTGTCATCCACCATTACCACGCGCTTGCCTTCCAGAATCTCCTGCAGCGGATTGAACTTAACCTTCACGCCCAGTTCGCGGATTCTCTGGTCGGGGGTAATGAAAGTGCGCCCCATGTATCGGTTTTTAATCAGGCCTTCAGCTACAGGAATACCCGAACGGGCGGCATATCCGAAACCGGCTGCCGTGGCTGAGTCGGGTACGCCGATAACTATATCGGCATCGACCGGGTATTCTTCTGCCAGCCCGGCTCCCATGGCCTGGCGTGTCTTATAGAGCAGCCTGTTTTTTATAATGCTGTCAGGGCGCGAAAAATAGATATATTCGAAGATGCAGAGCGCCTTTTTTTCGGAAGCTTCTTTATAGCTCTTAATGCCGTTTTCGTTGATAGCAACGATTTCTCCCGGCTCTATTTCACGAAGCACTTTCGCTCCGATATGGTTCAGAGCACATGTTTCGGAGGCAATTACATATTTATTGTTGCCGTTTCCGATTTTTCCCAGAGACAGAGGGCGAACCCCCAGCGGGTCGCGTACGGCATAGAGCGTATCTCTGCTCATAATCACCATTGAATAGGCTCCCTGGAGCCGCCTTACGGCATATTTGATGCGGTCCGCCATATCTTTTTCGGGGCATGAAAGAATCAGGTTGGCGGCTACCTCGGTGCCGGTGGTGGTTTTGAAAGTGTATCCTTTATCGGTTAATTCGTGGTAGATGGGTTCGGCGTTGGTGATATTTCCGTTGTAGGCAATTGCCACGATATCCGGTTCTTTGCCTACGATAATCGGCTGCACATTATCGATATTGTTCGAGCCGTGCGTAGCGTAACGGTTGTGCCCGATGGCGATTTTACCGCCCAGCTTGCTGAGGGCTTCTTCGTTGAATACCTGTGAAACGATGCCCATCCTGGCAAACACATCGATGCGCCTGCCGTCGGTGGTGGCAATTCCGGCGCTTTCCTGTCCTCTGTGCTGAAGAGCAAATAAAGCGAAATATGTCAGCCTCGAAATATCCTCTCCCGGGGCATAGACTCCAAAGACGCCGCAAGCTTCGTGCAAAATGCAAACCTCTTCCAAAAAAATGAGTGGAACAGTTAAGACACAATAAAATGTATTATAACCCATGCAATTAAGGCGGTCAATTTAAGGAATAGATCAAGAGCAGGAATTAATGATGTCCGTTTTCGTTGTGATAAAAAACAAACATTGCGTTATGGAAAGTAAAAACCTGTGAACCGGGCAGTGTTTCGGCGACCAGCTGCTTCAATTCGTCTTCGAACATCGGGTGCCCCAGTTCCAGCAGGTCGCGGTGCTTTTTCCTTAAGGGTTCACGTATGAACAGGTATTCGTAGCAGTCCCTGTTTTTTTTCAGGCAGGCAGCCATGTTGTCGATATGGTGCAAAACCCCCCACATGATGGCCATTTCCCCGCCGGGCAGGCCTTTACCGAGGTCTTTTACCTCTGCTTCGATACCTTTGCCATTTGTGCGTTTGACCAGCTCCGGGCAGATATCGTAGCCCTTGAATGCCGCCGGTTGAAAGATATCCTTGAGAATGACGGATATTTTGCCGTCGCCGCACCCCAGGTCATGGGTATCCCTGTGTTTGAAATCATCAGGAACGATGCTGCGCAGGTAAGCCAGCTGTTTTTTAATATGCGAGCCGACAACTACATTGTTGCCGAAGAAATAGTACATCAGTCTTTGTAATGTCATATGCCGTCAATTCGCTATTTTATTCCTATTTCATGTTGTTAGCAAGCCGACGAACAATATCTTTCGGCATTATACATCCAGGCCGATTGCTCTCAGTATCGCACCGAGACCGAAGAATCCCATATAAGCAACGAACAGGCTCTTTAAGATGTTGCCGGCGCAGCACGCTACGAAGAATTTCCATAATTTATATTTGCTGGTTCCAATTGCCATGGCCATCGGGAAAAAGACCGGATTGAATATAGCCGACATTAAAAAGACTGCCATTGAACCGCGGTTGCGCGCCCAGTGCATGATGCGCCCGGTCCAGCGTACCACTGCTTTATCGGAATCCAGATATGAAAAATCGACATTGGCAAACAGCTTGCGCCCTCCGCGCCCGAACAGGAAAATCAGGGTTCCTCCGACGCCGGAGCCGATGCCTGAAACGATGCCGACAATCAGTGGATTCAATACAGCACCCATAGCGAATTGCACAGCTATCGACGGAACTGGAATAATAACCGTAGCTCCCCCCAGGATGCAGACAAAGAACAACCCGGTATAGCCGAGATTGGGCCTGGCCTGGAACTGTTCCCAGTAGGCAACTACGGCGAAAGCCAGGAAGAGTGTCAGTATTATAGTTACCAGCCCCACCCAGAATTCCCAGCGCCTCAGAGTGCGCTTCAGCCTTGCAAACCTCGGTTTACAGGGCTCTTCAGTCTTGTCGTCTGGCTGGGTATTATTCACCGGTGCGTCGTTTAGATTTTTCTCCAACCATATCCTTCTTTTTTCTGCCGCTGCGTTTTTCGCTGCCCGGCGAAGCGGCAGAAGAGGTGTCGAAGGTCAATCCTTCGGCACCCCGATCTACAATAACAGTATCACCAGCTTTAAATTCGCCGCGCAGCATTTTGCCGGCCAGCTTGTTTTCCAGGTGTTGCTCGATAGCTCTCCTTAAAGGCCTGGCGCCGTATACCGGGTTATAACCGGCTTCCACCAGCCATGATTTTGCTTCTTCGGTAATCTCAAGCTTAAGTTCATGTTCGGTCAGCCTTTTCTGCAGGTCTTTCAGCATCAGGTCGACCACCTTATTAAGGTTCTCTTTACTCAGTTCATGGAAGACGATAATCTCATCGATACGATTAAGAAATTCAGGACGGAAGGTCT
>JAAYNN010000114.1 GCA_012520835.1 Dehalococcoidales bacterium | reverse complement strand
CAATCGATGACCAAGACCGATACCAGAGATGTTGCCGCGACTATCAGGCAGATCAGAGAATTGGAGGAATGCGGCTGTGAAATCATCCGCTCGGCTGTGCCGGATATGCAGGCTGCCGAGGCCCTGTCCGAGATTAAAAAAGGCATCAGGATACCGCTTATTGCGGATATCCATTTCGATTATAGGCTGGCACTGCAGGCCATAGCATCGGGAGTGGACGGGCTGCGCCTCAACCCGGGGAATATCAGCGAACCGGATAAGGTGGCGGCTGTGGTAAAAGCGGCTAAAGAGAGGGAAATCCCCATCCGCATCGGCGTCAATGCCGGCAGCCTGCCACAGGACATCGACCCAAAACTCCCTACCGCCCAAAAGATGGTCGTTGCCGCCATGCGGCATATAAAACTACTGGAAGACCTGGATTTCGATTTAATCAAGGTTTCGTTGAAAGCCTTCGACGTCCCAACCACCATCGAGGCATATAGAGATATTGCCGAAAAAATCCCTTACCCGCTGCATATCGGGATTACGGAATCGGGCCCCGCCAAAAGCGGCATCATCCGCAGCGCCTGCGGCATCAGCCCGCTCCTGTATATGGGCATCGGAGACACCATCCGCGTTTCGCTATCGACCAATCCGGTGGAAGAAGTAGTTGCCGCTTACGAGATACTGAAGAGCCTCAACTTAAGGCATCGCGGCGCCGTGCTGGTCAGCTGCCCTACCTGCGGACGCACCGAGGTCAACCTGATTGAGATTGTTAAGCAGGTAGAGGAAAGACTGGCAAAGGTGGATAAACCGATTAAGGTAGCCGTAATGGGTTGCGTAGTCAACGGCCCGGGCGAGGCTAAAGATGCCGATATCGGTATCGCCTGCGGCAAGGGCAAAGGCGTGCTTTTCAAGAAGGGTGAAAAAATCGGGGTGGTAGAGGAAAAGGATTTCGTGGATGTGCTGATGAGAGAGGTGGAGGGGTTCGAGCCTTAATATCACTCATCCGATATCCCGATAAATCGGGATATCACCTTCCCCCATTGGAAGGCGTTTTTTAGTCTCCTGCCTGAGGGAAGCTGTCGAGTGAAACGAAACTGATTAGAGTACACAAATAATAATTGCAGGCGACCAGTGGTCGCCCCTGCGTTTTTAAAGACGAACAACAAGGCTCTTAAATAAAACTGTCACTCTGAGCAAAGCGAAGAGTCTAAATGTTATCGATATGAATCTATGCGAATTGTATTCAGATCCTTCGCTGCGCTCAGGATGACAATATAATATCGTGCGAGTTTTCTGGAAGGGAAAGCGAAGCAATCACTACAATACAAGATAATTACCCCGCTTCGCACTTGCTATTAACAAAATTATCGGCAGCGATTGCTTCTTCCTCCTGCGTCGTTCTCTCTAATACAATCAGTGTTAAAGACTGGTTAAAGACTGGCATAATTCTATGCAATGTGGTTTAATGCATATCTGATAGTTTATAATAACAATCAAATGGAACAACAAGCGTTGGAAAATAACCGGCAGCCTTCCTGCGGCTGGATGCCGTTGACCGGAGGGATTTTAAGCATCTTCTCCGGAGTTGTCGGCATTATCGCTACGGCTTTTATCATTGCCGTCGGCGTTGCTTTCGGCGCGGCAATAGCGGAAGATGTCCTGTCGTCACCCGGGGTCTGGGACGACATCGGACTTCCTTTGACCATCATCTGGATGGTATCCATCCCGCTCCTGGTCATCAGCCTGCTGGCTATCATCGGCGGTTCATTCGCCGTCAATAAAAAGAACTGGCCTCTGGCATTGACCGGTGCGGTGTTTGCCATCATTCCAACGCAGGTAATCGGCGTAGTCGCCCTGATTCTTATCGTCATTTCTAAAAAGGAGTTTAAATAAACCATATGCGCCTATCACAACTATTCGGAAAAACCCAGAGAGAAATTCCGGCGGAAGCCGATACCATAAGCCACCAGTTGATGCTGAGAGCAGGAATGATTCGCCAGCTGACAGCCGGTGTCTATTCATACCTGCCGCTGGCACTGCGTTCCCTGCATAAAATTGAGGACATCATCAGGGACGAGATGAACAAAGCCGGCGGGCAGGAAATATGCATGCCGGTTCTGCAGCCTATCGAGCTGTGGGAAAAATCCGGCAGAGGCGCCAGCTTCGGCCAAAGCCTCTTCCGCCTTTTCGATCGCAAGGAGCGCGAACTGGCGCTCGGCCCAACCCATGAAGAAGTGATCACCGACCTGGTCGGGCGCAGCGTGCAGAGCTATCGCGATTTGCCGCTGCTTCTATATCAGATTCAAACCAAGTTCCGCGACGAACCACGCCCCCGTGGCGGGCTGGTGCGTGTGCGCGAGTTCGTTATGAAAGACCTCTACAGCTTCGATACCGATGCCGAAGGGCTGGACATTAATTATCAGAAGATGATCGCTGCCTACAAAAATATCTTTTCGAGATGCGGACTGCCGGTAATCATCATCGAAGCCGACAGCGGCGCCATCGGCGGCAAGGATTCGAATGAATTCATGGCTGTTTCAGAGATGGGGGAGGACGAAATTATCTACTGTGAAAGCTGTGGCAAGGCTGCCAACGCCGAAAAGGCTCAGAGCCTTAAGGTAAAAGCCGATAACAGCAGCCCCCTGCCGATGGAAGAAGTAGCGACACCGGGTTACAAGACCATCGAAGAAGTATGCCGATTTTTAAAAATCAATCCGGTTAATACCTTAAAAGCGGTTTTCTACATGGCTGACAATGAATTCGTTTTTGTCTGCATTCGCGGAGACGTGGATGTCAATGAAGTTAAGTTGAAGAACATGCTGCACTGCGTCGATTTACGCATGGCTACCGAGCAGGAAGTCGCTGCCGAAGGTATTATTGCCGGATTTGCATCGCCGATTGGTTTAAAGAATGTAAAGATTGTCGCCGATGAATCGGTCGCTTCCGGCACCAACTTTGTTGCCGGCGGCAATAAAAATGACTTACATATTAAAAACGTTAATTACCCGCGCGATTTTAAAGCCGACATAGTTGCCGACATCGCACTGGCGGCAGCCGGAGATGGCTGCACCGAGTGCAGCGCCAAATTGCTGGCAACGCGCGGGGTGGAAGTGGGGCATGTCTTCAAGCTGGGGACTTTCCTGAGTGAAAAAATGGGAGCTTTTTATATCGATGCCAACGGCGAATCGAAACCGATTGTCATGGGCTGCTACGGTATCGGTGTCGGCAGATTGATGGCAGCCATCATCGATATCAATCATGATGATAAAGGCATCATCTGGCCGCAAAATATTGCCCCCTACCAGGTTTACGTGTGCCCGTTATTCCTTGAGGATACCAGGGTTGCAGAAAAAGCCGAGAGCCTTTACAAGGAACTGGAAAACATGGGAATAGAAGTGCTCTACGATGACCGCAGCGAATCCACCGGGGTTAAATTCAACGATGCCGATTTACTGGGTATTCCGCTGCGCATCACGGTCAGCCCGCGCTCGCTGGAGAAAGGCTGTATCGAGGTAAAATGGCGTTCCGAAAAGAAGGCGGAACTGGTGCCGGTTGATGAAGCCGCTAAGAAAATTCAAGAGATGTTAACTGTTAAATAAAAGATTAAAGGATGGTTGAAGATGTTTTCTAAGATGAGGAAAGTTATTATATCGACTCTGGTCGGAGCAATCGGTATCGGCATTGCCGCAGTCGTTTTCTCTTATCTCCAGACCATGGAAGAATTTAACACCTGGTTATGGATACTGGGATGGCTGTTAATCGGCCTGATTATCAACGTTACGCTCGGCTTTATTGTGGGCAGCAAGAAAATTATGAATTTTGCCATGTGGGGCGTAGTCGCCGGTGTTACCGGCGGTTTTCTTTCGAGCGACCCGGATTATGAACTGTGGATGAAAATGGGCATTCTCGGACTGGCTATCGGTATCGGCATGGGAGCAGCCGGCGGTTCATTTACACCGGAAACACCCAAACCAGATAATAAAAAACAGGAACCCAAACAAACAGATGACAGGACTGTTACCTGCGATGAATGCGGGGCGCTGGTAGCCGAAGATGATTGTTATTGTCACGAATGCGGTACCGAGTTCGAAGAATAGCCGCATTAAAAACATTGAAATCGATATATAAAACAGAGAAGCCGCTCTTAAGGGCGGCTTCTCTGCATTGAAAAAAGAACAAGCATAAAAATATGCCCGTTCCTTCTTTATTATAACAGCCAATCTAAAAAATGTCCTGCCAATGCACTCAGGTATTTAAATTCAGAGGTGCTATTATTCCCCGCCCCCGGATCCTTCAGTCACCCCCCGTGACTTCAGGATGACAGTTAATTGCATTGTCATGCTGAGCGCAGCGAAGCATCTAAATGCCATTCGATAAGCCTTAGATTCTTCGGCTTCGCCTAAGAATGACATTTGTGTGGGTACTCCGCACAACGAAGTTCCTGATTGTCATCCTGGGATATCGGATGAGGTTTTTTTGCGCCTTAATAATCTTCCTTCTGGCAAT
>JAAYNN010000113.1 GCA_012520835.1 Dehalococcoidales bacterium | reverse complement strand
CGAATGGTCGTCCCCAGTTGCACAGATACATCAGGACCGGATGAGGGTTAAAGACCAGATCACTAGGGATATATCGGCGGGGCTTCCAGGCCGCTAACCTCGGCAAAACCCGACATGATATTCATGTTCTGAATGGCCTGCCCGGCCGCCCCCTTTACCAGGTTGTCGATGCAGCTTACGACAATGAGACGCCCGGTGCGTACATCGGCGAACGGATAGACGTGGCACATGTTGCTACCCCAGACATTCTTGGTGTGCGGGGAGGCATCGACGACTTTAACGAAAGGCTCGTCCTTATAAAATTCCCTGTAGATAGCAGTGATTTCTTCCTGTACATTGTCATGAGAAATATACTCTGAAGTCAGGGAAGCATAGCAGGTGGAGAGAATGCCGCGCGTCATGGGAACAAGATGCGGAACAAAGGTGACATTTACCGCTTCGCCGCCGATATAAGTAAGTTCCTGCACGATTTCCGGCAGATGGCGGTGCCCCTTCAGGGCATAAGCCGATGTATTTTCGTTGGCTTCCGAGTAGTGGCTGCCCAGCGCCAGCGTCCTTCCGGCGCCCGATACGCCCGACTTGCTGTCGATGATGATATCCTCCTCGACGATACCGTTTTTAACAACCGGAGCCATCGCCAGAATGGCGCTGGTGGGATAACAGCCCGGATTGGCAACCAGATTAGCCGATGCGATATCCTTCCTGTATAACTCGGGCAGTCCGTAAACCGCCTTATCCAAAAGCTCAGGCGACGGATGGGTAAAACCATACCACTCGTTATAATCATCGGGATTGCTCAGGCGAAAGTCGGCGCTGATATCCACCACCTTGATGCCGCGTTCCATGAGCTTCATCACTTCCAGAGCGCTTTCCCTGTGTGGCATAGCCACAAAAGCAAAATCGACATTGCCTAATTCAGATTCTACGGTCAGTTCCGCAACGCCGGTCAGGTGCGGAAAGACATCCGCCAGCTTTTGCCCGGCCGCGCTCCTGCCGGTACCCGAAACAAGATCGACGTCGGGATGTT
Organism: Dehalococcoidales bacterium; assembly: GCA_012520835.1. Lineage (GTDB taxonomy): Bacteria > Chloroflexota > Dehalococcoidia > Dehalococcoidales > UBA5627 > UBA5627. The sequence goes on along the minus strand of JAAYNN010000113.1, from coordinate 1,438 downwards.
TTAAAAGCAATCTGGCTAATTCTATTCCGGCATAGCCGGTCACATTTACGATACCAACCTTGATTTTATCCATAGCAGTGCTCCTGATTAATCAGCTTATTTACGTAAGAAGTGCCGCGTTGATGAACCATGCTCAAAAACCGCATGAAAAATCCAGAGTTATTCTAGCATAAAATTGCCGCTAAAAGAATAATATGGTAACATTACAGATTAACAATCTATAATGGGCAAGTGTTTTTTTATAAAGAAGGTGAAAAAATGCCAAAGATTTATTTAGTAGACGTTACCAACAGGGATGGTGTTCAAACGGCAAGACTGGGTCTTTCAAAGCTGGAAAAGACCATGGTAAACCTACTGCTTGATGAGATGGGGATTTTTCAATCGGAATTCGGTTTCCCGACTACCAGGCACGAATCCAATTATCTGAAGGCTAACCTCGAACTGGCTAAAATGGGCGTTATAAAACAAATGAGGCTGGAAGGCTGGATCCGGGCTATGGTGTCCGATGTTGAACTGGCTTATAAACTGGTGCCCGGCCTGGAGCATCTCAATCTTTCAATCTCCACTTCCGAGCAGATGATTCGGGGAAAGTTTCAGGGAAGAAAAACCCGCGACGACATTATCAACGACATGACGGAAGCTGTTGAAGCTGCCAAAGCACACGGAACCAAGACCATCGGCGTCAATGCCGAGGATGCTTCCAGGACCGATATCGAATACCTGATTAAATTCGGCAAAGCAGCCAAAGCACACGGCGCCAGCCGGTTGAGATACTGCGATACCCTGGGTTATGATAACCCGTTCTCGATATACGAAACCGCTAAAGCGCTGGCAGAAAACATCGAGTTCCCGATAGAGATTCACTGCCACGGCGACCTCGGCATGGCTGTCGCCACATCGATTGCCGGAGCCAAGGGCGTTATTGATGGGGGACAGGACGCCTACATCAATACCACCATAAACGGTATCGGAGAAAGATGCGGCAACGCCGACCTGGTATCCACTATACTGGCGATTACCAAGTCCAAGGGTTTCAGCGAAAAATACCAGCTGGGTAATAATGTCGACCTGTCAATGGCATATAAGATTGCCAAATATGCCAGTTATGCTTTCCACGTACCCATTCCTATCAATCAGCCGGGTGTCGGCGCCAATGCCTTTGCTCATGAATCCGGCATACATGCCGACGGCGTATTGAAAGACCCGGAGAACTATGAACTCTACGGCTTCGAAGAGCTGGGCAGGGGAGACCCCGAACTGGTGGAAACCGGACGCGAAATTTGCGCCGGCGAATACAGCGGCATCTCCGGTTTCAGACACATCATGGGCAAGATGTCTATTTCCTTTAAAGACAAGGATGAAGCCAACCGGGTACTGGAACTGGCGCGCTATGCCAACGTCGAGGCGCAGAAACCCCTCACCGAAGACGAGTTGAAAT
>JAAYNN010000013.1 GCA_012520835.1 Dehalococcoidales bacterium | reverse complement strand
TTTTTTTAATAATACTTTTTCCATGTTTTTGTTGCAGTGCTTTATACCATGGGGTAGAATTATGCAGTACATCAAATCCTGATTCGGTGAATAATTGCCCGGTAAAAAGGAGATGAAAATGTCTGAACAAATTAATAATGAACTGCAAAAATTGTGCGGGCTGGCAGCTGATATGGCCCTGACGGAAAAAATCAGACATCAGGCCATGCAATCGATCGCCGATATCGGCAGCCACGAAGCGCTGCTGGTATTATTAGACCTGGCTGCTAATAAAAACCTGACTGTTAAGGACAGGGAACTGGCGCTTAAATACGCCAAAAATATCATTAAAAAGGATTATTAAATCAGTTAGAATTATACCGGGAAAGATAAAGGAGTTATAATCGAAATATGAGTGTAGGGATTGGCATTATCGGCTTACCCGAAAGCGGCAGAACAACTGTTTTTAATGCGTTGACGAAAGGCAATGCCGCCATCGGCTTTCAGTCCCAAAAAGCGCCGCATATAGGCATTTCCAAGGTGCCCGATGCCCGCATAATCAGGCTGGCCGAAATGTTCAATCCCAAGAAAATCGTGCCGGCCGAAATCAAGTATCTCGATATCGGTGCATCGATTAAAGGCGCCGGCAAGGATTCATCCATCAGCGGTGAATTACTGACGCAACTAAGCAATGTGGATGCGCTGATAAATGTTGTCCGCTCATTTGCCGATGACAGCATCGTTCACCCCTCCGGCAGCATCGACCCCGCCCGGGATATCAACAATATGAACATGGAATTGAGCTTTTCCGACCTCGCCATCATGGAAAGAAGAATGGAGAGGATTACCAATTCGCTAAAAAGCGCCAAGCCTGATGAAAGGCTGCAGTATAAAAGCGAACAGGAGCTATTGGCAAAAATCAAGACGGAACTGGAAAAGGATATCCCCATCAGGGAGCAGAACCTGACCGAAGAGGAGAAGAAAATCATTGCCGGTTACCAGTTCTTGAGCGCCAAACCGCTTTTGACCATTATAAATATCGGAGAAGCCCAGCTTGCTGACACCCGGAAAATAGAAGAAGAAATGAACGCAAAATTCGGCACCGCCAACCACCACGTTATCGCTTTCTGCGGCTACCTTGAAATGGAACTGGCGCAACTGGATGACGAGGAAGCGGCGGCATCCTTCAGAAGCGATTTCGGGCTGACGGAACCGGGGTTGGAGCGGGTAATTAAACAGTCTTATGCACTGCTTGGACTGATTTCATTTCTGACAGCCGGCGCCGACGAATGCCGCGCCTGGCCGATTACCGATGGAACCATCGCCCAGAAAGCGGCAGGCAAAATCCATTCGGATATCGAGAGGGGATTCATTCGCGCCGAAATCATCAGCTACGAAGACCTGATAAACTGCGGCAGCCTCGCCGAGGGCAAAAAGCGCGGTCTTTTGAGACTCGAGGGCAAGACCTACATCGTCAAGGACGGGGATATCATCAATTTCCTGTTCAATGTGTAGGGTGACTATCTCCGCTAAAAATTAGACACACAAATCCAGAAGATAGCGATACCAGTCCATAAAACATACGGAACGAATACCGGTATCATAATCCATTTATTTAATTTAGCTTTTTTAACTCCCAGTATTGCCAGTGCCAAACCGCTGATAATAATCATCCATATAGCTACCCAGTTCAAAGGGGTATTCAGCACATAGCTCCACTCATGTACATTCGCTCCTAAAGTTCGGTACATTAAATTTACACAGTACATAGCCATAAAGAACAATACGAGAGAAATAACCGGCGCAGCAATCTGTGCTCTCTTATTGTCCCGAATCAAACCGATTATAACTAGAACAGAAATTATCAGCAAAAAAGCGGCAATTATCAATACCGTCGGGGCGGAGGAAACCGCTTGGATTGCTATCCCACTGTCACCCCAGAGACGATTACCTTCCGAATCAATATGCTGGGCATATACTAGGTGAGTGTTGGATATTCCAACTCCCATCCCCACCCTGGAAAATATAATAACTCCGCCTGCGCCATCGCTGATAACACTAGAATACCCCATCGTATTGAAATCAGGGTCAGGATATACCGATATGCAGGGATATCCTGTCGGTTCGTAGTCAAACGTGTAGACCCCGGTTACGTCATCCGGTATTTTAATATCGGGCAGCGGATAAGCAATAGCATCGCTGCCCCAGAGAATATTACCCGACAAATCCGTCTTCCACGCATACAATACACCTCCGATGCCCTGAAGATAAACTTTTATACAACTGCCGTCTTCTCCATATATCATTTGAAGCTCCGGTGTGTACCCCGATTCGGATACAGGCTCCGGTAAATCGAAGCTGGGGGTGTCTCCGGTTATATCCCTTCCGTTCTCTCCCCATAACAAATTACCGTCAGCATCGATATACTGTTCATATTCGTAATCACCAGTTCTCCAGTAGAGCATCACCCCACCCTCGCCATCACTGGCTAAAAGCGGAGGCTTAGGCGGAGGAAGCGCACCAGATACAAAGGGAAAGAACTCTGATAAAAAAGACATCGACGAGATTAACGTCACCAACACCAAAAATAACGATAATGCCACACCCGCCGGAGCAGTCATTCTGCTCCAGAATCCTTTTTTAACATGAGTTGATTTTATACCGGCACGCTTTCTGATATTTTCCAGAGAACCTGAAGGCGGAATGGCATCGCCCGCAACTGATTTTAAAGCATTCATGAGGTTGCTATGCAATCCGGACAGTTCCTCCAGTTCTCTTTTACAATCAGCACAACTGTCTAAATGCGCCTTTACCTGCGCTGTTTGTTCCGGTAAAAGTTCCTTATCTATATATTCGTTTAAAAGTTCATTTACATCTTTACAATTCACAACCCCACCCCCCTCTAAAATATAATTGTTTGATTTGCTTCAGGGCATTATTGAGACGGGATTTCACGGTGCCGATTGGAATATCTACCGCATCGGCAATTTCTTTATATGAAAGGTCGTTGAAAAATCGCAGTACGATAACCGTCCTGTGTGGTATATCCAGTTCGTTCAAAGCGGACAGCAGCCTCTCGTATTCTTCCCTTGTTACAATCACTTCTTCGGGATTGCTCATACTGCTTGCTGCAATAATATTATCAGCATCTTCCAGTTCCTCGATAGATAAAGCAGCATTTTTTGCATTCGCCAGCTTCCTGTTGCACTGATTGACAGTAATTCTCTGCAACCACGTCGCGAATGTACTTTTTTCAGGATTATATGTCTTGCGATACTTCCACACGGAAATAAAAACCTCCTGCATAACCTCACCGGCAATTTCCTTATCGCCGGTTATAAGGAAAGCCGTTCGATAAACCGCCCTATCGAACCTCCTGAATATGATATCGAAGGCTCCGGAATCCCCTGAACACATCTGTTGTACCACGCTTTCAACATCTTCCATAAGACTTATATTAGCACTACCTTCTACTAATTATATAGTCATTGAGATACAAAAATGTTCATTACTTCTAAATAATTTTAGTGTCTTATTTCATTTCTTTCTGCCAATCGCTGTTGCCAGAATTATTTCAAAAGGGTAAGATATAGCTTATTCCGTTTACGTTAAATATAAATCTTCTACTAAAGCATTCAAGAGGGAAACAGCATGTTTGGAGAACTGGTTCACATCGGCTTCGGCAATATACTCGCCATGAACAGGGTAATTGCCATTGCTTCACCCAATTCCGCCCCCACCAAGCGCATCATACAGGAAGCCCGCAACAAGGGGCAGCTTATCGATATGACCAACGGCCGGCGTACCAAGGCTGTAATTTTTACCGATAGCGGGCATATCGTACTGGCAGCGCTGGCACCAGAAACAATCATGGGCAGATTCCAGATATTGCGCGGCGGTGCTGTAATTAAACCGGAGCTGGGCGATGACAAAATCAAACTCTAATAGTACAGCTTTATGGGCCGGGTCAAAAAAACCGCTGCTGCTGGTTCTTTCGGGGCCTTCCGGAGCCGGCAAGGATGCCGTTCTCAATAAGCTGAAAATAGTGCACTCCCCGATAGCTCATATCACTACCATGACGACGCGCGCCAAACGCCCAAAGGAAAAAGACGGCGTCGATTATAATTTTGTTACTATAGAGCAGTTTCAAAAGCTGATAGACGATAACGAACTGCTGGAATATGCCAAAGTCTATGACAACTTCTACGGCGTACCCAAGCAGCCAGTCAGGGACGCCCTGGCTGCCGGAAACGACACCATTATCAAAATCGACGTTCAGGGGGCTGCCTCCATCAAGAAAATCGTACCGCAGGCAATTTTTATATTTCTGGCCCCGCTGACTCCACAGGAACTGGTAGACCGCCTGACGATGCGCAACACGGAATCGCAGGAAAACCTGAAGCTGCGAATCGATACCGTAAAAGAAGAGATGTCTAAAATCGGCATGTTCGATTATATCGCCGTCAACGAACACGGCCAAATCGACCGCGTCGTAGATGAAATCAGGGCGATTATCACTGCCGAGAAGCTGCGCGTTGTTACCCGCGAATACAACCTCTAGCAACTACTGGAATAGTATCAACCGAGTGTCTTGATGATACGCCAGCCGCCGACTGCCATACCGAAACTGATAAAAAAGGCAGACGGGATGATAATCAGGATAAGGATAACAATAGAGGCATCAGGCGTTCTTTAGTGCAACGCCTTCAAGTACATTGGCGACATCTTCACAACGGTCGGTGGCGCTTTCCATGTGGTCGTAGATTTCACGCCACTTCAGGATGTACTTGGTATCATTGCTGTCTTCGAATAGTTCTCCCAGGGCCGCGCGGTAAATGGCATCCGCCTTATTCTCGAGGCGGTTAATCTCGACACAGTGCTCGATGACCTTTTTCAATTCGGAACGGCTGCTGAGGCACTTGACGGCTTTTTCTACTTCGGCAACCGCCTGCACAATTATTTCAGACAATTCGTTAGCCCGCTGCGTGCTGCTGTCTATTTTATAAACATGTATCAACTCGGCGGCGGCATGAATAAAATCGGTAACATCGTCCATAACATGCGACAGCTGGGCGATATCCTCACGGTCGAAGGGGGTAACAAAAGTGCGGTATAACAAGCCGGCAATCTGGTGGGTCAGGGAATCTCCTTCGTGCTCCAACTCGGTGATGTAAGAAATCTTATAATCTACATTCTCCCAGTTCTTTAATAAGTCCTCCAGAGCCAGCGCGGCTTTAGACATATTGGACGCACTCTGTGTAAAAAGATCAAAAAACTTGTTTTCACGAGGGATAAATGAAATTTTTGCCAAGTCTCAGCCTCTTTCCCCAGTATATTCATTCCGGGTTATTCCCTTCTTTTTACGATTAAACTATATACTGGATTTATATTATTTACCAGAATTTCTTCAGCATAGAGTTTATAAAAATATATTGCTGATGTCAATAGAATTTTTAATTGATTATCCTCTTGCGTATCATAAGGCGCATTAGTATCAAGACAGCCTAAAAATTCTATTTCTGGATACGATAAAAATATATTTTTTAATATCCGTTAATACCGGATCAGCCCTTACCCTATTGACAGCCCGAAAACAAGAGCATAGAATGCAACAATCGAAATAGCAAGACTCCGTTATCGGGAAAAATAACTTAGTCGTAAAGGAGCGGACAGGGTGTACATTATTATCGCCGGCGGCGGAATTATCGGTTCTCATATCGCTTCTCTGCTGGTCCAGGAAGGACATGAGGTCACTATTCTGGAACAATCCGAAACGGCTTTGAAAAATCTACAGGGGCAGCTTGATATCAGAATAATCAGGGGGAATGCCGCTACTCCCAGGACACTGAAAGAGGCGGAAATAGAGCGTGCCGACCTGGTTCTGGCCGTTACCAACAGCGATGAAACCAACATGATAACCTGCTTCATGGCTAAAGAGATGGGCGCCGTAACCACTGCCGCCAGGATACGCAATACCGAATACTCCGGCTACTTTGTAGCCCCGGCAAAATCGCCAACCTCTCCCCGCAAAATAGTCAGGCCTAAAAGCCTCGGCATCGATGTTTTTATCAATCCTGAAACGGAAGCTGCCGGTGAAATCATGGAAATCCTTTCCGGTTTTTATTCCACACCGGTTGAGAATTTTGCCAACGGTATGGTGCAAATCAGGGAATTCAAAATCGAGAGCCAGCCGCTGGCAGGAACAAGGCTGGGTGAATTGACTCTGCCGAAGCAAAGCATGATTG
>JAAYNN010000012.1 GCA_012520835.1 Dehalococcoidales bacterium | reverse complement strand
GTTACGCACTCTTTAAAGGGTGGCTGCTTCTGAGCCAACCTCCTGGCTGTCTATGCAATCCAACTTCCTTTGCCACTTAGTATGTTATTAGGGACCTTAGCTGATGGTCTGGGCTGTTTCCCTCTCGACTACGGAGCTTAGCCCCCGCAGTCTCACTCCCAGATTGTTAGCTAATGGCATTCGTGGTTTGGTTAGATTCAGCAAGATCTCTCTCACTTAGTCTATCCAGTGCCCTACCTCCATTAGCAAATATCTGAGGCTGCACCTCGATGCATTTCGGGGAGAACCAGCTATCACCGAGTTCGTTTGGCATTTCACCCCTACCCACAGTTCATCCGATAGCTTTGCAATGCTAAACAGTTCGGACCTCCACTTCGAGATTATCGAAGCTTCATCCTGACCATGGGTAGCTCACCCGGCTTCGGGTCTAATCTATGCAACTTACTCCCTATTCAGACTCGCTTTCGCTGTGGCTCCGTAACTTCTATTACTTAACCTGCTACATAGATTAACTCGTCGGCTCATTCTTCAATAGGCACGCCATCATTCCGGCGAACCGGAACTCTGACTGCTTGTAGGCACATGGTTTCAGATCTATTTCACTCCCCTCCCGGGGTGCTTTTCACCTTTCCCTCACGGTACTAGTTCACTATCGGTCATCAAGAGTATTTAGCCTTACCCTGTGGTCAGGGTAGCTTCCCACAAGATTCCTCGTGTCCCGTGGTACTCAAGAACAGATCAGGAGCCTCCCCCTTTCGTTTACCGGACTGTCACCGTCTGTGGTTGTTCTTTCCAGAAACCTTCAACTAGAGTTCGGTTTGTAACTCCTCGGCCCGTTTCAAGCCGGACCAGATCTGCCTTACAACCCTCTTATAAACTCAGGCCTTGAAACCGTTAGGTTTATAGAGTTTAGGCTGGTCCCCGTTCGTTCGCCACTACTAGGAGAATATTGTCTTTTCCTCGGGGTACTGAGATGTTTCACTTCCCCCGCTTACCTCCACCTAGCCTATGTGTTCAGCTAGGGGTACCCAGGTTTTACCTGAGTGAGTTGCCTCATTCGGGAATCCCCGGCTAAGCTTGCCAGACAGCTAACCGAGGCTTATCGCAGTCTTACCACGCCCTTCTTCGGCTCTTGATGCCAAGGCATCCGCCATGCGCCCTTTACGCTTGACCTGCTTCAGATTTGATATTAGCTATATTCTTTTATTAAAGTGCTCTACACATAAAAAAACGACTCGGTAAATTTCCCAAGCCGTTTGCCTGGTTGTTACACCGTTTAAGTCTTTATGTGCTTTCCTCTAACATTACTTTCTCCCAGAAAGGTAATATAGATAATATCACAAGAAAAAATGTTTGTCAACACGAAAAATCAAGTATTTGGAAAGAATATTTTTAATTTATTTTACGATTAGACACCGCAGCCCGGCTAACCGGATAGCAACAAAATATCTTCGGAATTTTTTACATCCTTTTATCTTAACCCTTGACCAATAATCCTCATCCATCCCGCAATATTAATTTATACTCGATATAATAATGATATCAATAATGGCCAACAGGTATTTTTATGAAGATAGCGGATTAAGAGAAAAATGATAACGGGCCTGCCGTAAAAATTCGACCGACCCGTTATTAATACTCTGCTAAACGATTAAATGTTTAACTGAAATACCAGTTAAGGAAATCAGCATTGCCGTCAAAAGCCCAGAATTCATCGCTATCGAATAACATATCGATTTCGGCACCCGGCATCTCGGGTGACCACCAGTTAAGCCAATTATTCAATTCCTGTTCGACAGTTCTCGTAGTATCTATCTGTCCCCAGGTATTGGTATAATATGAACCTGCCGGGTCTAAAATTACCAGGTTGCCTCCTTCAATAAACATGAAGATTGCCATATGTCCTGAATCCGCATTGCTAATCCCAACACAATGTGCATAGGCGCCATAGTTATTAATCATGCTGGCCAAAAGCAAGGCCTGGTCTTCGCAATCTCCATGCTCTAAATAAATGGTTTCAGCAGGATATTGCCAGAATTCTCTGAACCAATCTATACTACCGCCTTTTAATAAATCCAGAGGTAATACCGGCAACGGGGTATCATAGTTGTACTCTATATTATTGCGTACCCAGGCATACATGTATTGAATGTCCTGCCAGGCCTTGTTCCAATTACTGTAGTCAATGTGGCCAACTAGGGAACTTACCAGCAATTCCACATAACCATCATCAGGCGTTACAAATTGCGTAGCGTCCTCTTCACCCAGCCCAAATCTTGTTTCGATAAAGTCAATTATTTCGCTGTAGTTGGCATTCATAATGTCAATTATCGAATTCAGCGCCAGAATATTGCCAGCAGCTTCTTCTAAATCCGCAGCCAGCTTGCTTTTATCGGCTGCCAGTTGTTGTTTTTCCTGGTCTAGATTTGCGATAGTTGCGTTAGCAGCGTTCAGACTACTGCTGGCCGCAGCCAGGTCGCTGTTTAAGTCATCGATAGTATCGTTAGCATTATTCAGGTCGCCGGTTAAATCACTGATTTCGTTATTGGCGGAAACCAGTTCATTGTTTAATCTCAGTATATTATTGTTTGCCGTATTCAGGTCGCTGGCAAGCCTGTTGTTATCGGCTACAAGTGCCGTGTTCTCAGTTCTCAGTTTACTAACCGTACCGCTAAGGGTAGCAATACCGATGACACCGCCGATAAGTACAGCCACCAGTGCACAGGCAAGAATGATAACCGGCAATTTACTGCCGCCGCCGAATGCCCTCTGCACTCCCGCATTGCCGGCGGGTTGATAGGGGGGAGGAACATACGCCGGCGCCGCACCCATCAGCTGAACCGGCTTTTCTTCTTTTACGACTGTACCGCAGGCTTCACAGAATTTACCCTGCGGCTTCAATTGATTGCCACATTTCTCGCAAAAAGCCATAAATTTCTCCTTTTTTATTTAATTCAATACCCCGGAAATTCAAAAATATTAAGAAAGTAATATATACAATTATCTATACTAGAAAGATATTAGTCAATAGCAGGCAATCATTGACTTGAAATAAAATAGTGCTATTTGATTGTAGTGTCTGAAGAATAGTATTTTAAACGCAATTAACAATTGATTGGACACTATTACCGAATAGGACTAATAAAATTATCTAAAGTGGGAATCAATTTGAAGAGTTGCTACTGTCGATGAAATATAATCCACGTGTCGCCGCCTGTGATGTGCAATTTCCCGTCGATGACTTCGCATGTCTCAGAGTTTAACAGTATATTCAAATATAAATCCTGTTGCTGCTTTACAATATCGCTTATCCATAACTGGGTAACGGCAACCTGCTTATCAGGAAAAGAAAGCTGATTCCCATCCAGCACATATTCAGCCCAATAGCTGTTTATGCCAACACTGCCTGCACCGCTCCCATTTATGCTATCGAGATAAAGGGTAAACTCGGCATTTTCCAGGGCAATATTACAGGAATCCGCATCACCGTAAGCTTCCATTATCCAGGTAATGTTTTCGACCGGATACAAAACTTTAGTGGTCGTAACAGTGGAAATGATAGTAGTGGTGGTTAGAGTGGTAGTAGAGGTAATGCTTTGCGTTACAATACTTGTAGTAGCGCCAGCGCACCCGGCAAGAGAGGTTATGCAAATAAGCAGCGAAACGATTAGAAGAGAAGCCATCTTTTTCATGCTGTCCTCCTTTATCTTTGCTATATGCGTTATAGCATCATTATAATATAACGCTTTAAAAATGCTTTGGATAGTAAAGAACGAGGGAATATGCCTTTTGACGCTGTTATGGGTTACCGATGAATCTAAATTCACTGCAATTTAGTCTGGATCTTATGGTATTTCCGTTCGCACTGAGTCCCGACCTGTCGGGAAAAAGGCAAATGAACGGAATAAAACACACTCTCTAATCGTCGCCGTTATGGTTCGATCCCGACCTGTCGGGATTTCGTTCCGAATTTCGGAACTCAACATCCTTCGATAATGTTCTGATAATATCCGCGCATCCTGAGCTTGCCGAAGGACACGAACGGCTTTTTATTAATTTACCACGAACAGCTCTAGTGGATTATTCCTACCCAAGATGCTTCGCCCATAAATCGGGACTCCAGCATGACATGTAATTTGATTGTCATCCTTCAGTCACAAAGGGTGACTGAAGGATCAGGGGGTGGGGAGTACCACACAAAGATATCCTCGGCATCAGGGAGAAATAAGTTTTCCGTTCACTCTGAGCGTGTCGAAGGGTCAAACGAACGGAAGTGTCTAGTTTAATTCGACGCCGTTATGGTTCGACAAGCTCACCACGAACGGCTTGGTTATTACCTCATCACAAAAGGCTCTGATAATATCCGCGCATCCGAGTCTGTCGAAGGACACGAACTCAGCATGACAGTCAGCGAACTTATAAACTTTCTTTCGGGTGGCGCGCTTCGATCCACTTCTTTTTCTGCTCGATGCGCACTTCTTCGTTGGTGGGCATGTAATTATTCAGGAAGTCAGATTTGAAGGAAGCGAAGGTGCCATTGAAAATGGCTTGCCTGATATCGCTCATCAGGTTATTCATAAACCTGAGATTGTGGATGGTTGCCAGGCGGTAAGCTAAAAGTTCTTTGGCATCGAAAAGGTGATGGATATACGCCGCCGAGTGATTTTTACAGGTATAGCAATCGCACGCCGGGTCCACCTGTTCGTCCTTCTTCCCGTAACCGCTATTGGTGATGTTGATGCGTCCGCTGCGGGTAAACAAAGCTCCGTTGCGGGCAACCCGTGTCGGCAAGACGCAATCAAATATATCGATACCTCTGGCTACTCCCTCGACGATATCCTCGGGAGCGCCCATTCCCATCAGGTAGCGCGGCTTATCCTGCGGCAAAAGCAAGACCGTTTCGTCGATTATATTATAGGTAACCTCTTTAGTTTCCCCGAGGCTCAAGCCTCCCAGCGCATAGCCGGGGAAATCGAGTGAGGTCAGGTATCCGGCGGATTTACGCCTTAAATCGGGGAATACCCCGCCCTGCACTATGGCAAAAAGAAACTGGTCGGGGCGTTTATGTGCATCCAGACACCGTTTTGCCCACAGGTGGGTGCGCTCCATGGCCTTTTCCGCCTTGCTGTAATCGACATCGATATGGGCACATTCGTCCAAAACC
>JAAYNN010000112.1 GCA_012520835.1 Dehalococcoidales bacterium | reverse complement strand
TGATTTTGGTTCTAAATTAGATAATCAAATTCCCATCTTTTATGAGCCTCGTCTGTTTAACGATGAAAGAGTATCTCTAAGAATCAGGCCTATCAACTTAAATGATACCAGCGCCTGGTCGGTTTTTATAAACGGACTCAGTCAATATAGTAAATACTATCGTTTCCACCATATTATCAGGGATGTCTCTACTGAAGATGCGCGTCCTTTCTGTTCTATCGACTGTATTAACTCTTTTGCCCTGATTGCTGAATTGGTAAAAGACGGGAATTCTGAAATTATAGCCGTTGGCCGTTATACACGTATAAACGAAAGCAATCATGCCGAGTTTGCTATTGTTGTAAATGCCGGATTTCAGAGAAAAGGCATCGGTGCTGAAATAATGAAGGATTTAGCAGCAGTCGCTGCCAAAAGCGGAATTACCACTTTCGAAGGATATACTCTACTGGAAAACTACGAGATAATCAATTTCCTGAAAAAATGCGGTTTTGCCTTGAAAATTGTACGGAGGACAGGCATGCAACACATCACTTTTCCGACCGAAAGAATGGTCGGGGTGAGAGGATTCGAACCTCCGACCACCTGAACCCCATTCAGGTGCGCTACCTGGCTGCGCTACACCCCGTCACGTTTAAATATACTATCATAACTGAGCTTCAGCCGCAACTTAAATGCTATACGAAATGCCGGCCCATTAGAAGAATTTAATATTGTATGTTAATATATACAGTAAATTGACACTACAAACGCAAGCATTGAACATGGTGTTGTTATGGCTAAAATAAGAGAAATACGCGTTATGCCGGACCCGGTACTCAGGCAAAAGGCAGTCAGGGTACCTGAGATAGACAAGTCTATCATCCAACTGGTTGATGATATGATAATGACGATGCAAAAATCGGAGGGGGTGGGTCTGGCAGCACCCCAAGTCGGCGTTTCCTTAAGAGTAATCACTCTGCAAATGCCAGACCAGGAACCATTCTGTATTATCAATCCGGAGATAACCAAACGCAACGGGGAAGTTGAACTGATGGAAGGATGCTTAAGCGTTCCGGGTTACCAGGGTGAAGTTATTAGGTCAGTTTCCATCGTTGCCAAGGGGTTAAACCTCAAAGGTGAAAAAATAAAAATCAAGGCTGGCGGACTGCTTTCGCAGGCAATCGAGCATGAAACCGACCATCTGGACGGTATTCTTTACATAGACAGGTTGGAGAACGATACCAAGCTCTACAAAATCGAACCGCAGGATACTCGAGAAGAGCCAGCATGTAAAGGCTAATCATCCATGCAACATTCTGCAAATACCGGAACCCTGATTCAATGCGACTTCGACGGTACATTAACCGAAGAAGATATCAGTTTCCTGATACTGGATAATTTTGCCGATGGTGATTGGCGTTCAATTCTGGAACAGTACAAGAATAATCAAATTTCCGTAGGGCGCTTCAATAAGCTTGCATTCAGAATGGTGAAGGCAGATAAACCCACACTGATTCGATTTGTCAGGGAAAGAGCAGAACTGAGGCCCGACCTGGAAAATCTGTTGAATTACTGCAATTCGCGCCATTTCCGGTTTACTATAGTTAGTAACGGCATGATCTTTTATATTCAAACACTGCTAAAAAATGCAGGCATAAAGGAAGATGTCGAGATATACGCCGCACAGGCTGAATTTAATAGCAACGGAATCGAAGCATGCTATATCGGGCCCGACGGCCATGAAATACAGTCTGGTTTTAAAGAGGCTTATATAAAACAGTTTCTAAAAGAGGGCTGGAGAGTTATCAGCATCGGCAACGGTGCTTCCGATATACCGGTAGCCAAACTGGCGCATTATACCTTTGCAACTGAGCCGATGCTATCGCTTTGCCGGGAAGAGGGGATGAAATGCCTGCCTTTTGAAAGCCTGGATGACATAATAAAAGGGCTTGAAACCATCGATTAATCAGCTTTTTCTCGGACCGAATATTTTACTTCCGATTCTGACGATATTGGCGCCTTCCTCGATTGCCACCTTGTAGGTGTTAGTCATTCCCATGGACAGGTATTTCATTTCTATACCATCTATATTCAGACCTTTAATATTTTCGAATACCTCTCTGGTTTTTGCAAAATAGGGGCGCGCTTCTTCCTGCTCTCCGGTTAGCGGCCCCATAGTCATTAGACCCATCACCTTTATAGAGGGAAATCGGGAAACTGCGCTGATTACATAGGCGGCATTTTCAGTTAAAACGCCGCATTTCTGTTCTTCCGCGCCGCTGTTAACCTCGATAAGCACCGGCATGATCTTGCCAACCTCGGCACATCTTTTAGCGATAGCAGATGCTATCTCAACCGAATCGACCGTTTCTATCATATCGAATATCGCTACCGCCTTTTTGACCTTATTGCTCTGCAAATGCCCGATAAAATGCCATTTTACCCGATTGCCGATGACTTTATATTTTTCTTCCGCTTCCTGTATATAATTCTCGCCGATGATTTTTACACCTGCATCGATGGCCTGCAACACTTGAGGTATTCCCATGGATTTTGCCGCCGCAACCAGTTGAACATCGGGCGGCAATTCATGTAATAATTCATGTACGTTTTGTTCTATGCTCATATTTTGCTTCCGCACTCAGGACAAAATTTCACTGTTTTTTCGATTAAACTGGAACAATTTAAACAACGCATTCTTCGCGGTTTCCTGGTTTTTCTTTTGGTTACAGCTTCAATTAGATTGTCTACTTTACCGCTCTCAATTAATGAATCCAGTTTTTTTTGAGTTATCATATTTTTAGCTACTCTGGATTTTAAATCATCGTCAACCTGCAAGGCTGCACCACAGTGCTGGCAAACCACAATCTGTCTCGAAGAATACTGAAAAGTGGGAATAAAATAAATAGTCAATCTTTTTCTTTCCTGTTTAACAGCAAATATTCTCTGTGTTTTACAGGTAGGGCATTGCATGTTTATATAACCCAGCAGGTCATAATAATCCTTGTTTCCGAATAAAAAAACCATGGCGGCTCCCTGACGATTAACTCATAAAAGAGAATATCAGAATTTTGGTATTTTATAAAGCTTCAGCGAACTATTCAAATAAGTTGATTGAAAATAGAGCAGCAGTTATAATATATAAAGTTTCAGGCAAGGCAGATTATATTAATTATATATTACATAATATAGCGCGGGAGTAACTCAGCGGTAGAGTACCTGCCTTCCAAGCAGGTGGTCGCGGGTTCGAATCCCGTCTCCCGCTCCACAATCTTGTATTGCCGGGCAATTAAATGTTAAACTTTTTTGATAAATTGGGGGCTCGTAGCTCAGTGGTAGAGCGGTCGGCTCATAACCGATTGGTCGTAGGTTCGATACCTACCGAGCCCACTTTTATAACACTCGTCATTAATCCTGCAGCCTTTGTTTGCTTACCTTCTATAAATATTTATCATACTGTATTATATTTCTGTTAGAGGTGCGAAATGCCAAGATGTCCGAATTGTATCAGAGAGACCATGAGAACAAAAGACTGGGCATGTTATTTATGCGGCTATCCGCTAGCTTCCCCTGCATTTAAAGCTATCGATAAAACATATAGCCAGGTCAGAGAGGAAAGGCTATACGGAAAGAAGCGTGTTGTTGAAGAACAGGTTGATATCAGTTATGAGCCGGAAAGAGAATTCCTCAGGGAGATGCAGGATGTGCCGGTGGTTACTTGCACTGATAGAGAAGAGACTGATTCAATGTATAGAGATCCTCCGTTAATTACGGAGGAAGTTACGGAAGAACAATTGTCTGCACAGGGAGCGATCGAGCAGGAAGATGTCTACGAAACGACGGCTGTAAACGAAGGGGAAAATAAGCCAGAGGAAGTTATTGAAGTATATCAGGAAGCCCATGAAGAAACAGAAATTTCCGCATGTAATATTCAGGAGCCGGAAATAATTTCTGAAACTACAGAATTAAATAAAGACATCGATACTGCTGAGGAAGAATTGGCAGATGAAATAGAGGCAGAATCGGCTAAAGAAGAAGAACCTTGCAAAGAACCGGCCCAGGACTATCCTGAACCGGTGACTGAAGAGCCTGTTCAAGAAGAAACAGAACCGGCGGCAACAGCCGATATTTACATAACGATAGATGAATTGCTCACGGAATATGCCGCCGATTATAATTTAGCCACCGCTAAATACACCAACAAGATATTAAGGGTTTCCGGTTATGCTGCTGCCATTGATGTCAAAGAAGTGCTAGCCATCAATTATATAAGGCTGACAGATGAGTCTTTTGACCTGACAAAAAGTATACAATGCATGTTCGATAAAAAATATGCATCTATATTAATGAGCCTTCAAAAAGGCCAACCGGTTAGCATACAGGGGAAATATACGGGTTCGCTGATTGCCATGCGTATGACGGATTGTATTGTGATTCAGCCCTGAAACATTGATTTACTCTTTTAATTTATTGGTTGGCATCTTTTATTACCATCGTTTTATATAGGCGAATCCAATTTTCAGACTTGTTTTGCATGTCGCACAATATCACTTATGTCTTGTTGTTGAAATCGGCATTTTTAGTATAAATATTACATAATATATATTGTGCGAAATAATATTGGCAGCTATAGCTTGTAAAGTTTACATAAAAACTTGGTATTTTTGCTTTATATATCTAAAAATAAGAACGTATTTAACCACTTGGTGCACAACATCATTTACTACTCCTGTAAAAATCTTGAATCGAAATAAAACCCCGGCTGTTTACTAATAAGGTTTGTGTCAAAATCTATAAACGTATCCGGGAAATTTTTTATTGTTGTAAAATGGGATTCTTATCAATGTGGATGCGACAAGCTCTTGATTTCTCTTTCAATGAGTCCCCCGGTTCACCATGAAAGAGGCCAGGAGATGAAGTAACCATTGGGCTAAAATATAAAAATTAATAATCCCTTATTCTTTAATGCCAATGCCTTATTTCTAGTTCCCAAAATACCCCGCTTTTTATGTTAACTATTTCCCTGAAGAAAAATATATGGAAATTCCCGGTAAAATATTATTAAAAAGTGAAAAATGATAATTTATTATGAATTTTTTCTGTTATTATCTCCTTGAAGTGTTTTTACAGGTTTTTCCACGATTGAGCACTGCACATAATTAAAAATGGCATTCCGTGCAAGGATTTCTATTAATAGCACCTATAAAATGGCTAAATTTTGATTACAGCGTGCCATTTTTTGGCGTAAAATCCCTTGCAACCGTTTTGGGTAAATTTATGACTTGGTTAACCATTTCCAGTAAATTTTTCAGCCCCCAGCCTTTTTCCGCTGAAATAATTACCGTATTTTCCTGTTTTTTATTTTCCTGGTTTTCGAAAAATTCAAGAGCCTCTTCTTCAGTCCATTTTTTATTTTCATCCAGTAAAAGGTCTATTTTATTTAGTACCGTAACAACCGGCTTGTCCGAAATCTCCAGATCTTTTAAAATCTGCTCGACAACTTCACACTGTTCGGCAGCACTGCCCGATGAAAAATCCACCACATGCAGCAGTACGGTTGCCTCCGTCAATTCTTCAAGCGTTGCACGAAAAGCCGATACTAATGTCGGTGGCAGCTTCCTGATGAATCCCACCGTATCGCTAATAAGTACGGATGTTTTATCAGGGAGTGTAATCCTTCTTGTTGTCGGGTCCAGAGTGGCAAACAGTTTATCCTCAGCCAGTACGCCAGCCTTACTAAGCGCATTTAGTAGAGTGCTTTTCCCCGAGTTGGTATAACCCACCAATGCCACTATCGGAATACCGCTTTTGCGGCGCTGTTGACGATAAAGCATGCGGTGTTTCTTTACATCATCCAGTTGCTTTTTTAATTTTTTTATCTTTTTACTTATCAGCCTGCGGTCGGTTTCCAGCTGTGATTCACCGGGCCCTCTGGTACCGATACCGCCGCCCAGGCGTTCCAGGTGAGTCCATTGACCAACCAACCTTGGCAGAAGATACTCATGCTGTGCCAACTCCACCTGTAATTTGCCTTCATGGGTTTGCGCACGGCTGGCAAATATATCCAGTATAAGAGTCACCCTGTCGATAATTTTTACTTTTAAAGCTTCCTCCAGGTTTCTCTGCTGAAGAGGAGATAACTCATCATCAAAGATAACTACGTCAGCCCCGGTACTTTCCCTGAGTTCAATCAGTTCATCCAGTTTGCCTTTTCCGATATAAAGGTTTTTTGACGGCTTATTTAATTTTTGGGTAAGTCTTCCGATTACGACTGCGCCTGCCGTATTCGACAGTTGGGCTAACTCATCGAGAGATTGCTCTAACGACCAGTTATCTCCAGTGTTACCCGTGGTTACCGCCACCAGCAAAGCCTTTTCACGGTTGAATGCTGTATTTAATCCTTTTTTATTTATTTTAACCCCTTTTATGTAAAGTTTTTCCTGATTTTAGCTTTAAATTTGTCTTTATTATTCTATGCCGATAAATGAAATAATCCTTTTGCCAAATGAGAACGAAATCGTTGCCGACACTCTGCAACCTGGTAAATACAAGTTCTTAATTAAAATCCATAAAATCTTTAATGCTTTTTATTATGTCAGATTCAATATCGTTTTGTATATCGAACCATTTTATTCTATCATCTTTCAGCTTAAACCAGTTATACTGGTTGCGAACGTAGCGGTGCGTTTCATATTTTATTTGCTGGATAGCCTCTTCAAGTGACAATTCACCTTTCAGAAACATCCCGATTTGCTTATAGCCGATAGCCGACATTGATGGTAAATCTAATTTGTA
>JAAYNN010000111.1 GCA_012520835.1 Dehalococcoidales bacterium | reverse complement strand
TGATAAAATGCTTTATGATAGTAGCATTAATGCATTGCACTTAATATCTTTACTTAATATGGGGGAGTGTCGGAATTGGCAGACGAGCAAGACTTAGGATCTTGTGCTGAAAGGCGTGGGGGTTCAACTCCCCCCTTCCCCACCAATAAAAGCCCATGTGGGAGAAATAAAGTATATTTTGTAAAAAATCCGTAAAAACAAGCACAAATATATTGATTTTGCTTATAAGACATTGTAATATAATTAAGGTATTTTAAAAATACCAGAGTATGTTATGCCGGTCTTTAATGTTAGTTGGCTCCTTCCCTGGAAGGGGAATTGTTATATATTTTTATTATAGGAGGCATACATGCAAAGTGATAATCTGAAAGATAACCCCCAACCGGTAAAGGAACTCCCGCCACCCCCCAAAATTCTTACCAAACCGCTTCCCGTCATTCTTGACGAAATGGAAGCCAATATTAAAGCAGCTGTTGAAGCTGCCAGAAGAGCGGAAGATGCTTCCAGGAAAGCTAATGAAGCGGCTGTTTTAGCTACTAAAGCCTCTGGTGAAGCGGAAAAAAGAGCGGAAGAAGCCCGGGAAGCCGGAGAAACTGCTGCTCAAAAGGCAACTACCGCAGCGGCTGAAGCAGCAGCAAGGGCTGAAAAAATAGCCCAAACCGCTATCGCCGATGCTGAGAAAGCAGAGATAAAAGCGAAGGAAGCGGCTGATTCTGCCAGCAGGGCGGCAGAGGAAGCTGCCATGAGAGCAGAGGAAGCTGCTCTGCGGGCGGAAGAAATTGCCAGAGCCGCTCAGTATGCGGCTGAAGAAGCTACAACAAAATCCAATGAAGTCGCACAGGCCGCCAGGGAAGTTGCCGATGCAGCGCTGAAAGCAGCAGAAGAAGCGGCGATAAGAGCTGAGGATGCAGCCATACTTGCCAGAGAAGCTGTCGAGAGTTCAATTAAAGCCGCAAATGCGGCGGCTAAACAAGCCGAAAGTTCAGCTCAATTAGCTAAAACAGCGACAGCTGAAGCCAATCAAAATTTGAATACCGAATCTGCTAAAAAGGCTGATGAAGCCGGCAGAGAAGCTAAAAAAGCGGCGGCAACAGCCTTTCGTTTAGCCGATGAAACAGCCAGGAAAGGTGAACTGGCTGATATTGCCGGAGATGCAGCCATTTTGGCAGCTACCAGAATATCAGGAGTACTGGCTGAAAGAATCGATGAATCAGGGAAAGATGCTAAAGAAGCAGCCTTGAATGCATCCAGGACAGTTAGTGATACTACCAGGCAGGCTGAATATGCCGATGCTGCCGGGGATGAAGCGCTGGCAGCTGCCATCAACGCACTTGCTGAACAGACAGCCGCAAGGGCCAGAGAAACTGCAATAGCCTCTAAGGAGTCGGCTTTAAGTGCAATAGACGCTGCGAAGGCAGCAGCGATAATTGCCGACGAGAAACTGGAACTGGCCAGAAAAGCTGCCGATGAAGCAGCAATAAATGGCACTCCCGAATCCGCCAAAAAAGCGGATGAAGCCGGTAGAGAAGCTAAAAAAGCAGCTGCAGCAGCGGCATATCTAGCACAGGAAGTAGCCAGAAAGGGAGAGCTTGCCGGGATTGCCGGAAGAGAAGCGCTGGAAGCTGCTACAAAAGTATCCGGTGAATCTGCGGAAAGTACAGCTAAAGCCGGTAGGGATGCCACTGAAGCATCTATTGCTGCTCAAAAGGTAGCGGAGGAAATTTCCAAAAAGGCTGAACTGGCGGATGATGAAGCGGATAAGGCTTTAGCTGCTGCCATATCGGCAGCTGTAGCACAGGCATTTGCTAAGGCAGAGGAAGCTCAAAGAGCTTCGCAGAATGCCAGTGCCAGGGCAGCAGATATTGCCCGGATAAGAGCGGAAGAAACAGATAAAGCAGCCAGAGAAGCAGTTGCACGTGCCGAAGAAATAGCATTGGCTGCTCAAAGAGCTGCCGATGAAGCCATGGCAAAAGCAGAAGAAGCCCTGGTGAAGAAAATAGTCAGGAAACTGACGCAGTCCGAGTGGGTGATATACATGATAATTATCATCCTTGCAATCGTATTCGGTGCTGTTTTCCTGGCTGTTGCGTTAACCGCCGGGTTATAGGGTTATAAAGGAATATTTTAAAATAGTGTGTTAAATTAAGCTATACCAGCCGCCAGCAATCGTTTGCAGGATTGATTTTAAAGCTGTTGGCTGGTATACTATATCTTTATGGGTGAGTTTAAAAACCTCTCTGCTCCATGGTATGAGTGAGGGGTTTTTATTTAATGATTTATTATATGCGGAAAATAAGTTATGAATAATGAAATTAATGTTACAGAAAAAGATCTGGAACTGGAAAAAATGCGGCATTCGGCAGCACATGTCATGGCCGAAGCTGTTTTGTCGATATTTCCCGATGCAAAATTCGGCATCGGTCCGGCTATCGAAAACGGTTTTTATTATGATTTTGATTTGCCGCGGACTTTAACTCCGGACGATTTATCTTTCATAACAGATAAAATGAATGCGGTTATTTCGATGAACCTGCCTTTTTTACACGAAGAAATGACGAAAGAGGCAGCGTGCAAACTTTTCTCTGCGCAACCTTATAAACTTGAACTGATAAAAGATATCGAGGATGAGAAAGTCAGCATTTACAGGCAGGGTAATTTTGCCGATTTATGCCGCGGACCGCATGTAGATTCCACTGGAAAAATAAAGGCTTTTAAACTGGTAACTGTTGCCGGTGCATATTGGCGTGGTGATGAAAACAATCCGATGCTTCAACGTATATATGGCGTTGCGTTTAATACCCAAGAGGAATTACAACAGCATCTTGCCCAGTTGGAAGAAGCTAAGAAACGCGACCATCGTAAACTTGGCAAAGAATTGGAAATTTTTATTTTCGATGATGAAATAGGACAGGGATTACCGTTATGGCTGCCTAATGGTGCTGCCATGATTGAAGAAATTGAGAAATTAGCTGTTGAGACTGAATTCCGTCACGGTTATGTACGCGTAAGAACACCCCATGTTTCAAAGGAAGACCTTTTTAAACATAGCGGTCATTTACCTTATTATGCCGATTCAATGTATCCGCCGATGGATCTCGAGGGTGTCCGTTATTACGTGAAACCCATGAACTGTCCGATGCATCATAAGATATTTTCCAGCAAACCGCGCAGCTACCGAGATTTGCCTTTAAGGTTGGCGGAATACGGTACCTGCTATCGTTATGAGAAATCGGGAGAGTTGTTCGGATTAATGCGTGTGCGCTCTATGCAGATGAACGATGCGCATATTTATTGCTCCGAAAAGCAATTCGAGCAGGAATTTACCGATGTTATCAAGCTTTACCTTGAATATTTTAAACTGTTTAAAATTACCGAATACTCAATGCGTTTAAGTACGCATGATCCCGCCGGTTTAGGTAAAAAATATGTCAACAATGCCGAACTCTGGTTAAAAACAGAGGATATGGTCCGCAAGGCGATGGAACATAACAATATTCCGTATTATGAGGTTGCCAATGAAGCAGCCTTCTACGGCCCTAAGATCGATGTACAGGTTAAAAGTGTTATCGGCAAAGAGTTTACACTTGCCACCAACCAGGTTGACTTTGCACAATCGGAACGTTTTGAACTGGAATTCACAAATGAATCCGGGCAGAAAGAGCGTCCGTTGATAATACACCGAGCACCTTTATCGACTCACGAACGTCTCATCGGCTTTTTGCTTGAACAATATGCCGGAGCTTTTCCGGTGTGGTTGTCACCGGTTCAGGTAGTCATTCTACCCATTGCCGATCGCCACCAGGAATACGCCATGAAATTGGAAAGTGTATTTAAGAGCAGAAACATCAGAGTTGAAAGTAATTATCAACAGGGCACCGTAAACAATAAAATAAGATTGGCTCAGGCAAAAAAAATTCCGTATATGGTTATTGTTGGAGATAAAGAGGTCGCCAATAATACGGTATCGGTCCGTTTACGCGACGGCGAACAAAAGAATGACCTGTTATTCGCTGATTTTCTGGAACTGATTACAAAAGCCATAGAGGAAAAAACAGGGAATTAAATAATACTTGATAAAAATAGCTTTATTATGATATAGTCCTTTTATAGAAGGACTAGTTTCAGGGAGGGATGCAAAAACATAATTAAAGAGTTACGTATAAACGAAAAAATCAAGTGTAAAGAGATACGTCTCGTCGGCGAAAAGGGCGAACAGCTGGGTATAATGCCGTTGTATCAGGCACGTGAGTTGGCCAAGAAACAGGGTTTTGATCTGGTTGAAGTAGCACCGACGGCTGTGCCACCTGTTTGCCGTCTTATGGATTATGGGAAATTTAAATATCAACAGGCCAGAAAAGAACGGGAGGCAAAAAAGACACAGAGGCTTTCGTTACTGAGAGAAGTCAGGCTTCGCCCTAAAATCGGTGACCATGATTTCGATGCCAAAGCCCGGGCAGCGAAGAGGTTTTTAGAAGGCGGGGATAAAGTTAAATTAACCATAATGTTTCGCGGACGTGAAAATGCTCATCCCGAACTGGGATTACGTTTACTGGAAAAAATGTCTGATTCCCTTAAAGAAATAGCTACGGTAGAAAAGCAACCGATAAAAGAAGGTGCAAGATTACATGTCATATTAGCGCCGCAACAGTCTGCTTTAAAAACTAAAATAAAGGAAGAAGTTAAACAGGAAGAAAATGCCAAAACTTAAAACGCACAAGGGAGCAAAATCCAGATTTCATATTACCGGTAGCGGGAAGATTTTACGTACGAAGGGTATGAAAAGCCACTTGCGCCGTAAAAAATCCCGCCGGGTAAAGATGCAGTTCGATGAGACCATTCCTCTGCATCCGAGCGATAAAAAAAGAATAAAAAGGCTTATCCCCTACGGGGTATAGTTAGATAGGAGTAATACTTTGCCAAGAGTAAAAAGGGGTGTAACTGCACGTAGAAGACACAAGAAAGTCCTTTTGCTTACCAAGGGACACAGGGCAGGCAATCATTCGCTTTACAAGAGCGCTAATGAGTCGATGATGCATTCATTACGATATGCTTATATTCATCGCCGCGACCGCAAAGGCGATATGAGAAAGCTCTGGATTACGCGTATCAATGCAGCCAGCAGGGCTTATGGTATAACATACAGCCGGTTGATGAAAGGTTTAAAGGCTTCGGGAATCGAAGTGAACCGAAAAATGCTGGCTGATATGGCTGTCAACGAACCGGAGTCATTTGCAAAGCTGGTTAAACTCGGACAGACATCTTAAATCCGTAGTGATCGGGTAATTAAAAACCTCGCTGATTCAGCGAGGTTTTTGTTGTTTATAATTACAGGATTAAACTAAAGGTCAATCACTGCTTTTAATTCATTATCGGAAACATTTTCCAATCTAAATCCGAGATTGCGAACCAGGTTGATCATCTTAATGTTATCCTTGAGGATAATTCCATAAAGACCTTTGAGATTCTTCTCTCTTGCGATACCTATCAGCATATCGGTGAGTTT
The DNA here is from genome assembly GCA_012520835.1 of Dehalococcoidales bacterium. Taxonomy (GTDB): domain Bacteria; phylum Chloroflexota; class Dehalococcoidia; order Dehalococcoidales; family UBA5627; genus UBA5627. Next base: position 3,151 of record JAAYNN010000111.1, on the reverse strand, counting down.
ATGCCCCAGCCAGATATCCTGGAACTCGTCCGCAATTACCGTGGCAAATTCACCGAATTCTTTGCTGGCGTCTATAATTAACCGGCTGACGCCAACCATGCGTCTTTTATTGCCTCCGCTATATTCAGCCACTATTGCGATTTCCCTGTCGTAATCTATGTTGCAGAAACGGCTCAGCATATCATGCGTGAATTCATTGATGGGATGGAAAAATCTAAATCTTTTAGATTGCGGTGATAATCCATTAAGAAGCTCATATTCCAGCGGTTCGTCTTCAGGGCGTATAGGACGCAGCAAAACCTGTTTCCCGTCGTGACATGTCCAGTTTTGTATATAGCGGGTCGGGTAGGGCGAAATAATGAGGTGTGACGATTCTGCGGCGCCCTTCTTAATAATATCAAGGTCAAGAACAATACGGGCATCGAGAGCAATGACTTTATCTTCACTGATGACCAGCGGATTGATATCCAGTTCCGCGATTTCAGGGAAGTCGACAATCATGTTTGATACCCGTACTAATGTTTCATCTATAAGACGCAGGTCAACAGGCGATTTGCTTCTGAAGCCTTGGGATAATGCAGAGTATATTTTTGTCTCTTCAATCAACCTTCTGGCCAATCCCTGATTTAAGGGAGGCAAGCCTATGGAAATATCCTTATGATACTCCGCTTCAATACCACCATGGCCGAATATAATAACAGGTCCCAGTGTGGCGTCTTTTTTGCTTCCGATAATTAACTCATGGTCATATTTCCCCACCATCTTTTGTATAGTGACGCCGTCGATTTTTGCCTTCGGTGCATTCTGTTTAACCGTCTCCATCATATTTGCATATGCCTGCTGGAGTTGTTGCGGCGTTCTAATGTTTAAGGCAACACCTCCCACATCCGATTTATGAGATATATCAGGCGATTGTATTTTCATTACTATCGGATAACCCACGGAATCGGCAGTTGCAACCGCCAGTTCAACATCTTTGGCGAAGAACGGATAGCTGACACCGATGCGGTAAGTATAGAGGAATTTCTTCGAATCCTCTTCGTTTAATAATGCCTCTCCTTTGTTTACCGCATTATTGATAATGTTCCTCAGGTGATTTTTGGCAATACCTGTATCAAATGGAATATCTTCCGGTATCTGATAAAGGCTTTCCAGTGTTTTGGCATATTTATACATATAAAGATAAGCTTCCATCGCTTCTTCGGGGAACTCGTAAGTGGGTACTTTATTGGCGTAAAACAGCTGTCTGGCGCCGGCGACATCTTTGCTACCCATCATGGTTGTTAATATAGGCTTATTACTCTTCTTCGATATTTTTACAATACCCTTTGCCACATCTGTAGCATTTGCGGCACCCTGCGGAGTGTAGATAACAACGATACCGTTGATGCCGGGGTCTTTAAGCGCTATCTCTATAGCCTTGGTGTAACGCTCCTGGTCGGCATCCCCCAGTATATCAATCGGATTAGCTTTGCTCCAGAAGGTAGGCAACACTTTATTTAAAGCACTTATCGTTTCCGGGGTGAGAGTACTTAATTTTCCGTCTTTGGCAATTAAGGCATCGATTGCCAGAACCGAAGGCCCGCCTGCGTTGGTAATGATAGCAACATTTTGTTCCTTGGGGAGGTGCGTGGAATCGAGTATCGAAGCACAGTTGAAAAGGTCGGCAATTTTATCAACGCGCACAACGCCGGCACGATTGAAAACAGCATCGTAATATGCGTCATTTCCAACCAGGGCTCCGGTGTGGGATTTAGCAGCCTGAATGCTTTCCTGAAATTTGCCCGGTTTGATTACGATAATCGGTTTGTTGCGGGCAAAACCTCTTGCAGCACTCATAAAATTCTTTACGCTGGCCAGAGTATTACCGATTGTTTCCATATAAATGATGATGCTTTTAGTTTCAGGGTCGTCGCCGAAATAGTCTATCAGATCTCCAAAGTCTACATCCATCATACTGCCGATGGAAACAAAGGCACTGAAACCGATATCTCTATTGATTGCCCAGTCCAGCACCGCGGCACCAAGGGCTCCGCTCTGTGACAGGAATGCAATATTACCGCATTTTGTTATCTTACGAGCGAAAGAACCGCTGAAATCCGCTCCTGGCCTCATAGAGCCCAGACAGTTGGGCCCCATCAGCCTGATGCCGTTTTTACGGCAGATCTCCATTATTTTATCAAGGCGTTCATTTCCTGCCTCACCGGCTTCTTTAAATCCGGCTGAAATGATAGTTATCGCTTTAGTACCTATTTCAGCGCAGCTTTCAACAATTGAGAGTACATTATCAGCGGCAATAGTAATGATTACGAGTTCTGGGACTTCAGGTAGGCTGGCAAGGTTGGGGTAACATTTTAAGTCGAACAGGGTTTCGTACTTCGGATTAATCGGGTATATCTTGCGTCTGCTTTTACCGATGATAAGGTTTTCCAATACAATGCTTCCGATGGATCCCGGACGATTGGAAGCTCCTACCAGGGCAACGCTCTGCGGGTCGAAAAATGAATTGATTTTATTCATAATTGTTGCCGTTATTTTCTCCCTTCTTTAATTTTATTAATCTGCATTTCGATAGGATTCAAGAATATGGATGGTAATAAATAAAAAAGCCAATTGTCCAATATAATAATATAAATTGCAAATTTCTTCAATGTTTTAGAATTAGAGAATTTAAAAAGCAAGTATTAACAATCATAGTATTCAAAATGGGAAAATGTATATAATAGACACATGTCAGTATTAACTACATTTATCTGATTGTATTTTTTATAATATAAGCATTTACAGCTGGTTTTTTAACATGAAATAAAACAAGTTTTGCAAATGGTCTATAATATTAATAAAATATCCTTTATCTTACCATAAGGTCGTAGGAAGTTTATTATAAAAAACGACTGTAGAGTTTGATATGCCGAAAGCTGAAGTTAACGGAATCAATATCAGTTATAAAATAGAAGGCAACGGGGAACCGCTGATTATGATAATGGGGATTGCTTCGACGAAAAAGTCCTGGCTGTTTCAGATGCTTGCTTTTAAAAAATACTTTAAGGTAATTACATTTGACAATCGCGGATGCGGAGAATCCGATAAGCCGGATGGGGCTTATTCTATAAAAACCATGGCAGATGACACAGCAGGATTAATGGCTTAT
>JAAYNN010000110.1 GCA_012520835.1 Dehalococcoidales bacterium | reverse complement strand
GAACTGGTGATGCATCGCACCAGCGGAGATACTTCAGGCGATTATGACAGCGTTGTCGGTTATGCCGGGATAATTATTAAAAAAAGCGGGGATAAAGACTTCTCGGAACCGGTAAAACTGGCAAAAAAGACCATCGAAACCTATATTAACGAGGACAGGACAATCGCACGCCCCGACCCTCTGCCACCCATTTTTGAACAGCAGGCAGGCGTTTTCGTTTCGCTGCACAAGTTCGGACAGCTGCGCGGCTGCATCGGAACCTTCGAACCGTCGCATGACAATATCGCCGAAGAAATCATCTCCAACGCCATCAGTTCGGCTACGCGCGACCCGCGCTTTTCGCCGGTTACCGCCGACGAGTTGAAACATCTGGATTACAATGTAGATGTTTTGACCGCTCCCGAAGCAATTGAAGATATCAAGGAACTTAACCCCAGGAAATACGGCGTGATTGTCGAAAAAGACCACCGTAAAGGTCTGCTGCTGCCCGACCTCGAAGGCGTAGATACGGCAGAACAGCAAATCGACATCTGCCGGCGCAAAGCCGGCATTATGCCGCACGAAAAAGTGCAGCTTTACCGTTTCGAAGTCAAGAGGTATAAATAATTTACCGCCATTGCGAAAACGACGCTGTAATCTCTAGCAGTAATTTATACTCTGTTCGCCATGAGCGTGTCGAAAGGTCAAACGAACGGAAGAAAACATACTCGCTAATCGACGCCGTTATGGTTCGACACGCTCACCACGAACGGCTTCCATTTAATCACAAACGGCTTGCGGGATTTTTTACCCCGCCCCGGATGTTGAGTTAAGGCAAGCCGTAACGAAATCCCGATTTATCGAGACTTCGTTCGACCATCACGAACTCAACATGACAATCAGAAACTTTGTTGTGCAGAGTGCCCACACAATTGTCATTCTGAGGCGAAGCCGAAGAATCTAAGGCTTATCGAATGGCATTCAGATGCTTCGCTGCGCTCAGCATGACAAACACAATTAACTGTCATCCCGAAGTCACGAGGGGTGACTGAAGGATTTGGGGGGTGGAGAGTACGCATAGCGAAATTGCAACAGGGGCTGACACTGGCATAGAGGGAGATTATCAAACACCGCTTGTATATTATATATAATCACAGGTATAATATAGAACTATAGTTCTAATATTTCGTGATACATAAGAGAAAATCGATGGACATGTTTGAACAACAGTATGAAAAAGACAGGCTGAAGGAAGCGCCTCTGGCGGCACGCATGCGCCCGAAAACACTGGATGAGTTCGTCGGGCAGGAGCACATCGTCGGGAAAGGCAGGGTGTTAAGGATTGCCATCGAATCCGGCAACCTGCCCTCGATTATGCTGTGGGGTCCTCCCGGCAGCGGCAAGACCACGCTGGCAAACATCATCGCCAATACCACCTCCTCTCATTTCAGCCCGGTATCGGCTGTCAACGCCGGAGTAGCCGACCTCAGGAAGATCATCGAGGAAGCCAGGGAGCGGCGCTTGATGACCCGGAAAAGAACCTTCCTGTTTATAGATGAAATCCACCGCTTCAACAAGGCACAGCAGGATGCCATCCTGCCGCATGTGGAAGACGGCACGGTAACTCTAATCGGCGCCACCACCGAAAACCCCTCTTTCGAAGTTATCTCTCCCCTGCTCTCGCGCTCCCAGCTATTCGTGCTAAAACCGCTGACAAAAGATGAAATAAGGTTGATTGTACTGCGCGCCATGAAAGATACTTTAAGGGGTTTGGGGGCTTACAAGGTCGAGATAGATGACGATGCGTTGGATTATTTGATAACCATGTCCAATAACGATGCACGCGCCGCCTTGAATACACTGGAGACGGCTACCCTGATTACATCACCGGATGCCGACGGCAAACGGCGCATCCCTTTAGCAACTATCGAAGAAACCGTTCAGCACCGCAGGATATCCTACGATAAAGGCGGAGACCGGCACTTCGACACCATCTCTGCCCTGCATAAATCGATGCGCGGCTCCGACCCGGATGCCTCCCTCTACTGGCTGGGAAGGATGATAGAAGCCGGAGACGACCCGCTGTATATCGCAAGACGATTGGTCAGATTTGCCTCAGAAGATGTAGGCATGGCCGACCCGCAGGCTTTAGTTGTAGCTATGGCGGCACAGCAGGCAGTACACTTTCTCGGGATGCCGGAGGGCAACCTGGCACTGGCTGAAGCGGCAGTCTATCTTGCCACCGCCCCCAAGAGCAATTCACTCTATACGGCATATCTGGCAGTACAGGAAGAAATCAAAAAAGGCTCGAACGACCCGGTACCTCTTCACCTGCGTAACGCGGTCACACCCATGATGAAGAACATCGGTTACGGCAAGGGATATAAATACGCTCACGATTACGAAGGGCATTTCGTGGAGCAGCAGAACCTGCCGGATTCGGTAAAGGATAAAAAGTTTTACACACCCAGCGACCAGGGCAACGAACAACAAATAGCTGCTCGCCTGAAAAAATGGCGCCCGGATACATGCGATAAAAAGAAAAATCAGCCTTAGATTAAATGTAATCAGCCGCTGCTTCTTTGACATTCCAAGATGTAAGGATTATACTGATATGGTGTGGTGTTGACGCGGGGTGGAGCAGTGGCAGCTCGTCGGGCTCATAACCCGAAGGTCGTTGGTTCAAATCCAACCCCCGCTACCAATTACAAAAAAGAGAAAGCACAGATTAATTATCTGTGCTTTTTTTATTTTCAAACCTTGTTATATGTTTATTCTGAGTAGGGTATATGAGGTAAAACAAGGGCTGCTTATAGATTCTCTACGCGAAGCAGGTTTGACTAAAAAGCAATTTTTGGAGTTACTGAAATGAAAGAATATACCATCATCATCTATCAGGCCGAGGAAGGCGGATACTGGGCAAAAGTACCCGCTCTGCCCGGATGTTACTCTCAAGGCGAAACTATAGACGAAACCATGAATAATACAAGAGAAGCCATTGAAAGCCACATAGCTGCCCTAAAGGAAGGCGGACAGGATATTCCTGTAGAACACGGGCAGGTCATCAGCAGCCGCATTGCTGTATCAGTCGGCAAATGATAATTAAAACGCCAGATAAAAATCAAGACTACTTCTGGACTGAGCAATGATAGGATTATGAGAAAAAAGCCGACGAGAACATCAAGACCAGCCTTATTAAAAACTTCAATATTTCAGATGAATTATTTAAAGATTTAGGATAAACCGCTACCAATTTCAAAGCTAAGAAGCCCTCGAATCAGTTGTTTTTCGGGGGCTTTTCTATTTTACTAATGGAAAATACGTTTGGCGACCCTCAAAATGCAACGTTTTAAAGCATTTCCCGTTATAATAATGATGCATTATGGATATCAAGCTGGAAAAAGAATTAATTCAAAGGGCTAAAAATAACACAGATGCCTTCGCTGAACTCTATAAAGAGTATTATGACCGCATATTCGGATATGTATTGAAGCGTACGGCCGATATCATAATTACGCAGGATATTACATCCGAAGTGTTTATTAAGGCGCTTGAAAACATTAAATATTTCCACTGGAAAGGAATCTCCTTTTCCAATTGGCTCTATCAAATCGCCAATCACGAAATAATAAACGGACACAGAAAGGCTAAACAATCGCTAATACTTTTTGAAGAATTGAAACACGTTCCTTTAGAGCTTGAGAAATCGCTGGAAGCAGAAACCATTGAAGCCGAAGAACAACTGAAACAGCACCAGCAATTTTTAGCCATCCATAAGAGCATCGCAAATTTACCGGTAAAATACCAGGAAGTCATCGTTCTCAGGTTCTTCGAGAAAAAACAGGTCAAGGAAATCGGAGAAATACTGGGGAAAAGGGAAGGGACGATCAGGTCACTGATACACAGAGGCCTCAAAAAACTAAAGGAAATATTGGAAGAAGACCGCATATTTGCTGCGAGTCTTTCAACAAAGGAGGAATCAGATGTATGAAAAAGAATTAATAGATATGCTCGAAAAAATCGAGCAGCCTGATATAAAAACACCTGTTCATAAAAACCATCTCGAAAAAAATCTGTTAAAAACAAAAATGGATAATAAAAATACAGGCGTCTTCAATGTGATGAACTCAGCAGTTGAAGATATTGTTAACAATACCAGATATATGTTTACTTCAAAACAACCCGCATTCCGTATATCAATAGTCGCAGTATTGCTGACTGTAACCCTCGCGCTTGGTATTCCGGCAGCGACCACTCCCGCTGAAGAATTGACTGAAGAGCAGGTAATCGGAATACTGCAAGCCGATATTGATTTCATGAATTTATTCATTGACGAGTTTGAAGAAATTAAAGTACGCAATATAGGCAAAAGCATAGCACATATTGTTGTTCGGGGAGAATCTACCTTCGCCACAATGCAGGTAGATCGTCGCTCAAAAAAGATCACTGATTCCCAGATTACACGTTCCGTTAATTTCACCAATGAAGAAAAAGCGAACATATTACAGATACTTGAGGATAATCAGGAAACAAGAGTATTACTAGAGACAAGTGCCTCCGTTAAATACTCTTATATCACTTATAATTTATCACCTGCAAAACACTCTGCTCTCCCACAAGCAACGACAGCATACACTGGAATATTATTAGCATTTAACGAATCCTCAATATTTTATATTAATGACGTGGGTATAAAAAAAGATTATTTAAATATATGTATTGATCTTATTCATGAAGACATCGTTGTTTTCTATCTTGAAAATTTAAATATATACGAAATTGTTCGGCTCACTGAAATTCTGAAAGCAGATAATAGAATTGCTTCTTTGATACAAGAAGGCATGGTAATATACGATGTAGACTTATCTGAAAAAGTTGAGATAAATATCTCTGTTCAGGCAGATTTGCCGGAGTTCCAAATTGGCGAAGATAATCTGGAGCCACTAACTACTGAAACAGCAAGCACAAAAACGGCAACTGTCGAAAAACTGATTACTCTATATGTGAATGCCGGAGACAGCTATTATAAAATCGAAGTAGATTTTGTTAACGATACGATATTATCCTTCGATAAGATAGCTGGTCCATAGCTAAACTTTTATCAGCTATTTTAAAACAATAAAGCCCTCGAATTAGTTATTTTTCGGGGGCTTTTCTATTTTTGCTAACGGAATAAATTAGGCATGTGAATTTAGCATCTGGTCAAACTTTTCTGCTGCTTCTTAAAGCCATGGAGCAAGATGACTATAAGTATCCAATGTAACCTGAATACTGGAATGTCTTAATCTCTCTTGAACAACCTTCATGCGAATACCAAGTCTTACTATTAGATATTTATGGAGAATGGGTGCATGGAACACCCAAAGAAGTTATAGAGCAAGGATTAATTCAGAAGGCTAGATTTGAGTTAACTATAAAAAAGGAGGTGATTATTGGATGAAAATTATTAAAAGAAAAGGGGTTAAAGTAGCTTATATTTTGTACCCCTCGGAACATGCAAAGGAAATAAAAATATACTGCTCTGAATCTTACCATCAGTCTGATTTTTTAAAGAATTAATTTATAGACTGATCATTCTTGACTAACATCATCAATTAACTTGAATTGTTTTTTTGTTAACTTATATGTTAATATTTATATAATATATAAATATTACTTGCTTTATGTCAAGCAAGTACTGGACAATTGTAAACTTTTAGGTTAACATGAAATTATCATTACAATTAACAGGTAATAAATTTAATATTTATGCCATTATTAAGGATGATGGGAGTATTCCTGTACTTGATTATCTTGACCAATTAAAAACAAACGATCCCCCGTCATTTAAGTCTTTATTAAACTTATTAAAGATGCATGCTGACCATGGTCCGATAAAAAATGCATTTAAATCAAGACCGATTAAAGGATATAATAATTTGTTCGAGTTTAAATCAAAGCAAGGAGGCCGTATTCTATATTGCTATTTACCTAGAGGAATCACTGTGTTAATAGATGGATTCCCCAAAGGAACTCCCACAAAGGAATTATTTAAAAATGCAGATGAAATAAAAGACCAACTTGAAAGGACTCAAAAGAATGGATAATAGATATTCAGATATGAAATTAGAACAATATGTTATGGAACTTGAAGATGATCCAGAATTCATAGCTGAAGGGCTATCAATTAAGATTGTGGAAGAAATGCTAGAACATATGAAAAAAAATAACATCAACCAATCATCATTAGCTCAAAAATTAGGAGTATCAAGAGCACATATTTCTAAAATTTTTAATGCACCTACGAATATGACGTTACTAACAATTACTAAAATCGCAGTTGCTCTAGGAGTCAAACCAGATATTAACTTAAACGTAGAGGAAAATAAAAGGTTAATAGCTTTTCCCATATCGGTTGAAAATGATAATTGGTCTCTTGGTGAATTCAAAAAACAATATATAGGAAATATAGCTCACTCGCAACATTATGTAAATTCGGCGTTTTCTGTTCTTCCATATAAAAATATAAGTTTTCCATACGCAGCATCTGTATAGTTAACAATATGAAAGGAGATTAAATATGAAAATATCAAAAAGCAGAAAATCAAATCTTGTAAAAGAGTTACGATATGTTGCCGAAAAAATGAAGAGTACGGATAATGTACATGAAAAATTATTTTATTTTAGTGCAATATACGGTGAAGTTAACCGAATAATTAATTATGAATATGATCCGGAACTTGTTCTTGTACATCAGATTTTCAATACTGGATATAACACAATAATGGCAAATTTATCTTCAAATCAGCAAGGAACTGGAATTATAACTATTCCACCTAATTTATTTAAAAAATTACAGGATACTATTTATGTACTAGCAGATAATATCGAAAGCAATAGAAATATATACAAAGAATTAGAAGAAGTATCTAATTTAGCTTATAGCACAAGCGGAAATGGGTATTATTTATACTTAAAGGGTATAATTAAAATATAAAATTAATATAGATGATGATTAATAAATATTTCCAGTATTAAACAGAAAATATTTACTGCCAACCATTTGCTAACGGATTGAAAATAACGGCTAAAGACGAAGCATCATTTTACGATTGAGAATGGATTTCAGATTTTATGAAAAAACATGCAATCAAACCACCCTGTGCTACATAACCAAAAAACAAATAAATGTTTCTCTGTGTGAAAGAAGTCATCTTAATTACAGCCACACCAGATTGACAATAAACACGAAGAACAGATTGATAAACATATGGATG
>JAAYNN010000011.1 GCA_012520835.1 Dehalococcoidales bacterium | reverse complement strand
ATTAAATCGAATGTGGACTAAGGCTATTTGTGACGTTATATCTCCAGCCACGAATGGGAATACAGGGAATCCCCACTGAGTACCTTTACCGATTTAGCATACTCTTGCTCTTTCGGGGAGAGCGTTGAAATATCGGGATTATATCCATCCATCATTCTGTGTACTAAATCGAGTATTTCCGGCATTTCACCTCTTGCCAGCCGTATCAGTTCAGCGTCAAAAGCATCCACGATAGCGGCATAAATGCCGTATTTCATCAGCATTGCCAGGTATGTCCTGTTCAGATATGGCCTGAGGTTGGCAGGCGTTCCGTTGGAAACGTTGGAAAGCCCGACCACCGATTTGCAGCCGGGGGCGATATCTCCCAGCATGCTCATAAACTCAATGCAGGCCTTAACCTGGTTGATATCGACGCTGACCGGCGTAACGATGGGGTCTATCCAGATATCCTCATTGGGAATGCCGATTTCGTTGGCTTTATAAACGATATCCACTGCCAGCATGCATCTTTCGTTGGCATCGCGCGGCATACCGTCTGTTCCCCACAACAGCCCGATAATCTCGGCATCGTACTCTTTTGCCATCGGCAGCACTTTTTCCAGCCGTTCCGGCTGCAGCGAGACAGAGTTGATAAGCGCTCGATTTTTGCAGGCTTTCAAGCCGGCTTCGGTCGCCAGCGGGTTGGTAGTGTCAAGAGAAAGTTTTTTATCCGTAACTTCCTGTACGATGTCGACCAGCCATTTCATCAGTTCATCGCCATCTTTGCGGGCAGGACCAATGTTGAGGTCAAGGTAGTCCATTCCGGTCCTGGTTTCGGCTCTGGCGAGCTCACGGATTGGGTCCGGCAGACGTTCCCTGAGAGCAGCGCCGATTGTTTTGGACATTATATTGATATTTTCACCGATAAGTATCATAATGCTTCCTCATTAATTCCACGTTTTTAGATAGGCCGGTATATGCGCGCCTTCTCTCGGCCCGACCATTATTTCCCAATCGGGAAGCTCGTCTTCCAGCATGCCGCTTTCGATGGCGATATAGCCTGGGATGATCAGTTTACGATGTTTTATCCGGTCTGCTATGCCGCACTTTTTTACGAATGATGCGATGATATCGGCGCCGAATTTTCCGGCAGCCCACGCTGTCATGACCGAAAGTCCTTCCGTATCCTTGACAAGCAGGAAGCTGGGGACGCGGCTGCTCTCGATTTCACCCGAAATGATAAAGTAGGTCAGCGAGAAATTACATGTTAAAAGAACCGGCGAGTTCTCATCGGGGCTGCCGATTTCGTATATGTTTTCAGCCGTTGCCAGCGGTCTCTGCGGGTCGGAAAAGAGGTTCATTCTCAATACCAGCAGGGGAAAGAGTGTCTCGCCGCTGAAATCGGAGAGTACGATGATGCCGGTATATTTGGCAACGAACGTGGCTGCAATCAGGGCTTCTTTCATCAGGTCGCCGGACATTTCATTTGCCATGACAAGGGTCGGGTAGCCGAGAGAGCGCATCTTCTGATTTATGGCGGCACGCCTGATGGCTACCTGATTTTCGAGCGCTTTTTGCATATCGATTGCACCCGTATCAATTACTATATCCTTGATTCCGGATTGCTCCAGCCTGCCTGTCAGCTCGATAATTGCATCAATAGAATCATCCTTGACAACTACCGGGCAGGAATGTTCTTTAACTAAAGATGCAATCCTGTCGAAGTTTTCTTTAGTTAAAGCATGAATCAGCGGTCTGGCTGCTGTACAAACCGATAACCCTGCCTCCAGCATGTCGGCGTTGTTGCTGGTTAACATAATACTGGCTTTGCATTTCTGCACAACTTTATTTATCAGGGCTTTATATTTATTAGCATTTCCGGATTGGCATTTGACTGCTACCATTTCACCATGCAGGGTCTGGCCGACTCTTTCATAAACGAGTGTATTGAATCTCTCAATACGTCCGTCGATATCAGATTCCTCCATGTCGTCACTTATCAGCAGGGCTATAGCCGGGGCATTTTCAAACCTTTTTTCATGGCGGAACATGACAGTATCTCCACCGATTTTTTTAGCATATTCTCCCTTACCGATAACAACCGGCCTGATGGGTGGGGTGGAAGCCTCCTCCAGCTTATTTTTGGCTTCCGGTGAAAGGTACGGGCATTTCGCTAACTCGGTTTTACCGGCTGCCAGGCTCATGGCAAAGGCCAGGCAGGTAGGAACACCGCATTCGCCGCAATTGGTTTTAGGTAGTAATTTGAATATTTCTATGCCTGTGATTGCCATCGGATTTTTCCTTTACCATATTATAGCCTGATTAAGGGTTCGAGAGAAAGCGCCGGATGTTTTTTGGTTTTCAAAAAAGGCAGAATAGCTTCTTCGCTCGTACCAATATAATCGTCCGCAATCCTATCCAGCAGGTCCGGAATGCCAATTTCTAAAGCTATGGCACTGAATCTATTGATAATTTTATCTTTGAGGATTTTAGGCATCCAGACTATTCTCTTGATGCCTCCCTCGGCCTGTATAAACTTACGCTGGGTAATATTATACCGGCTGTGCCCCATAAACCCGGGTGTATTAAGTTCGCCTTTGATGTTATCGACGATGGTTTTGAAATTCATCCCGCAGGGTGTCATTCCCGTGTAATCCCTGTCGGCAATCATAATCCCGTTGCAAAGGGGTAATACAACAGAAATACACTCCACCCACTCGCAGGTGGGCATCGGCTTATCCATAATGCTGTACAGATTGTAATATTCTGTTTTACCCTGGGAGGCTTTTTTAACGAAATCATTTATACCCTGCCATTGCCCCAGTCTGCTGTCTTTAGCCTTTCCTTTTAAAACCGCTTTGTTGGGGCCGGTCGGGTCTATTTCTGAGGAGGCTTTGCAATCCAGCCAGTTGTAGGAGCCGCAGGGGCTACTCCGTTCGGGGCTGATGGTACAGATATGGAAAGGGGCAAACGACTGGCAGACTATGCATGAATAAAAAGTATCAGTCTCCTCATCGGTCATGCCCT
>JAAYNN010000109.1 GCA_012520835.1 Dehalococcoidales bacterium | reverse complement strand
GCGGTATGAATACCTCACCGCGCACTTCAATCAGGGATGGCGCACCTTTGGGTAAGGTTAAGGGAATGCTTTTTATCGTCCTCAGGTTTTGAGTGATGTTTTCACCCTTCTCCCCGTCGCCGCGCGTAGCTCCGACCGTGAATTTGCCATCGATGTAAATCAAGGATACGGATAAGCCGTCCATCTTGTGTTCGCAGACAAAGTTCGGGCTTTTATCGCCCAGCAGCTTTAAAGTGCGTTTATACCAGGCTTCCAGTTCCTCACCGGAAAAGACGTTCCCAAGCGAAAGGAGAGGCACTTTATGCTCTACCACCCCGAATTCCTCAATAGGCGCTGCCCCCACTCTTTGCGTGGGCGATTCTGGGGTTAGAAATTGCGGAAATTGTTGTTCGAGCCGGCGCAGTTTCTGCATCAGCCCATCGTACTCGGCATCGCTGATTTCAGGGGCATCCAGCACATAATAGAGGTAGTTGTGCCGCTCGATTTCCGCTCTCAAACACTCGATTTCAGATTTAATATCATCCGTTTCCATATGTCTATTTAAGTATATCAGATTAAGGGGAGTTGATTAAATTACGCGCTGGTATTATCCTAATAGCTGATGAAATTAATTATCGGACTCGGCAACCCGGGACAGGGATATTCCAATAACCGCCACAATATCGGTTTTATGTGCTTAACATACTTTGCCAAAGAGCATAAAATCGGATTCGATAAGAAGCAGGCCGATGCCAGAATCGGGCGCGGTCGTATTGAAGATATCGATGTCGTCCTGGCTAAACCGCAAACTTATATGAATCTGAGCGGCAAATCGGTAAACCGGCTGATGCATAAGTACAAGCTCAAACCGGAAGATATTATCGTTATTCACGATGATATGGATTTACCGCTGGGTAAAGTGCGCATCAGGATGGGAGGCAGTTCAGGAGGCCATAACGGCATCAATTCCATAATACAGGAAATCGGCACGCATGAATTCATCAGGATTAAAATCGGCATCGGACGCCCTGAAAAAGACGAAGATGACATGTTCTATGACCGCGATGTTGTTGACTATGTGCTGAGTAATTTTTCACAGGACGAAAAGAAACAGCTTGAACCATCCATCGAGAAAGTCTCAAGTGCTATTCTCTGCCTGCTGACCGACGGATTGGAACCTGCTATGAACAGGTTTAATTAATCCCCTGACGTTTCGTATTAATCAGTTCTTTCACTCAACGTGCGAAATTGTTGTTAATTCACCTGACGTTTTGATGTATTAGTAATAGCTTTACCATATTTGTAATAAGTCTTTTTAACTATCCCTGCCTGAATAGTAAGAGTATCTCCCGATACATTATATTTCCAGGTGTCAATACCCAAAATGCTTATGAAATCTCCTGCTAAGTTATCAAAAGATACCTTAATTACGTCATCACTGAGAAGTTCATAAGTACCAACAGTGATGTGTCCACCTGTTTCGATTATAATATCACCATTTCTGGTAAACTCGATGGTATCTTGAGCTTGTTTATCTTGCCATTTACCTATAATAGGCGAGAAGTAAGAACACCCCAAAATAGATACAGCAAGTAAACATAGTATTGAAACAAATGGTATCAGAGTTATTATTTTCTTTTTCATTTTTTTCTATTTTTTCCTCATTTATTAAAATTTGAATAATTCTATTGATATTATTCGGTTGTGGTGTCTGAAGAATAGTATTTTAATCGCAATTAACAATTGATTAGACACTAATACCGAATAGTACTATTCTATTTTGGTAAATTATACCATCGTGCAGGTTAAAGTCAATTTATTTTAGCAAATCAGTATTTAAATAATTCATAAGTATAAAAAGCAAGCATCAGGCAGAAAGTGTAAAACCATTTCCCGGTTATCTTGACTGTAACTATTTTCGTTCTCCTTTAGTCCAAAATTTTTATCCAAAGAGGCGAATAACCGAAACAGACTCAATCAACAAAAACCTACTTTGCCAATCGCTTGATTGGAGTGTTATAATCCGATTGCCCTGAAAAATGACAACCGAAAATAAATTCATAGCAGTTATCGGTAACTCCAAAGCCTCCGCTTCCGAAATCAAGCTGGCCGAAGAAATTGGCCGTGAGATAGCTAAAAGCGGAGCTGTTCTGGTATGCGGCGGGTTGGATGGAGTGATGGAAGCGGCCTGCCGCGGCGCTGTTTCCGCCGGCGGGCTGACTGTCGGCATTTTACCGGGAACAAACCGCCATGAAGCCAATCAATATGTTAAAATACCCATCGTAACCAGCATCGGCTATGCCAGAAATATAATAGTAGTTAAATCTGCCCAGGCGGTCATTGCCGTCGGCGGCGGTTACGGGACTTTAACGGAAATCGGATTTGCACTGAAAAACGGCATTCCGGTAATCGGCCTCGATACATGGAAGCTATCGCGAAAAAATAAAAATGACGATTCGATAATACGGGCTGAAAATGCAGCCGACGCGGTTGCTATAGCACTGGATATGATTTCGGATTAAAATATAAAAGCGATTCGGAGGTTTTGCAAATTGTCCACCATAAAAAGCCTTAAAGCCAGGGAAATCCTCGATTCTAGGGGGAATCCTACACTGGAAGTTGAAGCCAGACTTGCCGACGGCACCGTAGCCTGCGCTGCGGTACCTTCGGGCGCCAGCACCGGTAAATATGAAGCTGTCGAACTGCGTGACGGAGATAAATCCAGATATAAGGGGCTGGGTGTTTTAAAAGCGGTTTCCAATATAAATAATATTATTGCGCCGGCGCTTGCCGGTCTGCCTGCTCCCAACCAGAAAGCTATCGATAATAAATTAATCGAACTCGACGGCACGGACAATAAATCCAAACTGGGAGCCAATGCCATACTTGGTGTTTCGCTGGCGGTTGCCCATGCAGCAGCCGATTACCTGAAAAACCCCCTGTATCAATATCTGGGGAACGAAGAAATATATCAATTGCCAGTTCCGCTGCTGAACATTTTAAACGGTGGCAAGCATGCCTCCGATTCCACCGATTTGCAGGAGTTCATGGTAATGCCTGCCGGCGCCGAAAGCTTTTCCCACTCCCTGCAGATGGGTGTCGAAGTATATCACAGTCTTAAATCGGTTTTGAAAAGCAAGGGATTGAATACCAATGTCGGCGATGAAGGCGGTTTTGCCCCTTCCCTGTCATCAAATAATCAGGCAGTCGAGTTGATAATCGAAGCCATCGAGAAAGCCGGCTATAAACCCGGTAAGGATTGTTTTATCGCCCTCGACTCTGCCTCCAGCGAATTATATGAGGATGGCAAATACCACCTGGCACGTGAAGGCAAGCCCTTAACCAGCAGCGAAATGGCCGATTTTTATGTAAACTGGATTAACAACTACCCAATCATCAGCATTGAAGACGGTATGGCGGAAGATGACTGGGAAGGATGGCAGCTCCTGACGCAGAAAATCGGCGACCGCGTTCAACTGGTGGGCGACGACCTGTACGTAACGAATATCAAACGATTGGCAAAAGGCATTGAAACGAAAGCCTCGAATTCAATCCTGATAAAGCTGAACCAGATCGGCACGCTTACCGAAACCATCTCTGCCATCGAAATGGCACATCGCGCCGGCTGGACAGCCGTGGTCAGCCATCGCTCGGGTGAAACAGAGGATACCACCATTGCCGATTTAGCCGCCGGACTGTGCACCGGGCAAATCAAGACGGGTGCTCCCTGCCGTTCGGAGCGTAACGCCAAGTACAACCGTCTTTTAAAAATAGAAGCCGAACTGGGAGAGAAAGCAATCTTTGCCGGTAAAAAGGCCTTTTCCAATTTGAAATGAGTTAAATGAATGCGGGATTGAAACAGATTCCCCGGCCACCGCCCAAATGGCTCTGCCATAAGCTGCAGTGCTTCGCTGAGTTTATAAAAATTTATACTGACCGAAACAGCAAGCATTACTACCTGGATATCTTTGCCGGCAGCCCCTTTTATCCCTGCAAAACAAATAACTGCACTATTGACGTCACAGAAATAAGCGCACTGAAAAATAATTTTCTAAAATGTATTTTTATCGTTAATAATAGTGAAGAAGCCGAATCGCTTGCTTCATCGACGGAGAGTTATAAAAAGAGGAGACAGATTATTACCGGAAACTGTATCAACAACAATGTCATGCGGCAGGCTTTCGACTTTATCCCGCGTTCCAAATCCATTTTGACGCTGATCGACCCGGTCGGTTATACCAGACTGCGCTGGACGACCGTTAAAAAATTAGCTGCTTATGGTACGGACTGGAAGGGGCATAAAACAGACCTGTTGATATTCTTTCCCCTGGAAATGGCTCTGCTTCGCAACCTGACTAGGGTGGATTGCGAGGCATCGATAGACCGGCTTTACGGCAATAGCGACTGGAGAAACATCAGGCAGGACAGGCTGGATGAAAAAATAGACCACTTCGAAGCCGGCAAAGCGTTAATCAATCTGTATAAAAAAGGACTGAAGGAACTGGATTATAAATATATCGATGACCTGCCGCCGGCACTTTTTTCCAATCCCCCCGTCTATCACATAATTTGGGCCGGCGATAGCGCCAACCGCAAAACAGAGCTGGATAATATCTGGAACAGCCCGAGCTTCCTTCCCTGTGAATTGTTCGGCAAAAATCTTCAGGAATAATCTGCATGAAAAAAATCGGCATCACCACCAACGTTCCCATCGAGGTACTGCTGGCTGCAGGCTTTCAGCCGGTAGACCTGAACAATATTTTTATCAGTGACCCTGACCCTGAACGCCTGATAAAAATAGCGGAAAAAAGCGGATTTCCCATCAACTGCTGCGGCTGGATAAAGGGTATCTACGGCGTCTGCATGGAATACAATATTGATACCGTTATGTGCGTTACCAACGGGGATTGCTCAAATACCGTCATGCTGATGGAGGTATTAAGACATAAGGGTTTAAAAGCCATACCTTTCGCCTATCCCGAACAGCCGGACAAGAGCGCAATGCAGAAGACACTTCAAAAACTGGCTGCGGAGTTGGGAACCACGCTTGAGGAGGCGGAAGACGTCAGGAAACAGCTGGAACCCACCCGCGTGCTGGCTGACAGATTAGACAGCCTTGCCTGGCAAGACAATAAAGTCAGCGGTTTCGAAAACCACCTGTGGCTGGTATCCGCCTCGGATTTCAATGGGAATTATAATGAATATCGGAAACAGCTCCAGGCTGTCATCGATAATGCCAAAAAACGACGGCCTTATGCCGAAGAAACCCTGCGGCTGGCCTATATCGGAGTGCCGTCTGTGTACGGCAAGGAGCTCTACCGCTTCACTGAAAATAATGGTGCTCGTATAGTTTATAATGAAATACAGCGGCAATTTGCCATGACGCAGCCGGTAAATTCACTGGCGGAACAATACACTGTCTATACCTATCCATATTCCATTAAAAACAGGATAGACGATATTCAAAGAGAGCTTGAAAAAAGAAAAATTGACGGCATCATCCACTACGTTCAGGCTTTTTGTTACCGGGGTATTGGTGGTATTATATTCAAGGATGTTTTGAAATTACCGATATTGACACTTGAGGGCAACGATATTTTTTGTCTTGACCAGCACATCAGAACCCGCATCGAAGCCTTTATAGATATACTAAAGCGCAAGCCTGACATGTAATATTTTCCAATAATTCAAAGGGGGAATAAAAATGACTCGAATTGGAATAAACGGATTCGGCAGAATCGGCAGACTGGTTTTACGGACTATAAACGAATATCACCGCAATGACCTGGAAGTGGTAGCTATCAACGACCTGACGGATGCCAAAACGAATGCTCACCTCTTTAAATGGGACAGCACATATGGAGCATATCAGGGAGATGTCAGCGTCGACAATGACGTTATATCGGTCGATGGTAAAAATATAAAAGCACTTTCACAAAAAGATCCCGCCCAGATTCCCTGGTCGGAATATGGTGTTGATATAGTTATCGAATCCACCGGCATATTTACCGATGCCGAAAAAGCGGCTGCTCATAAACAGGGCAGCGTCAAAAAGGTTATCATCTCCGCCCCGGCCAAAAACGAGGATATCACTATCGTGCTGGGTGTGAATGAGGACAAATACGAGGCTGATAAGCACCATATCATATCGAACGCCTCCTGCACCACCAACTGCTTGGCGCCCGTTGCTAAAGTGCTGGACCAGGAATTCGGTATCGTTAAAGGTTTGATGACGACGATACATTCCTATACTAACGACCAGAGGCTGCAGGATACGTATCATAAGGATTTGAGACGAGCCCGCGCCGCCGCTGAAAATATGGTACCTACCTCCACCGGCGCAGCCAAAGCTATATTCCTGGTTTTGCCGGAACTCAAGGGAAAACTCCAGGGCCTGGCCTTGAGAGTGCCGACTCCTACCGTTTCGATTGTCGACCTGGTTGTCGAAATCGCCAGGGAAGCTACCGCAGAGGACATCAACAATGCCTTTAAAGCGGCGTCTCAAGGTCAACTGAAAGGAATACTCGGCTATTGCGAAGAGCCGCTGGTGAGCCTCGATTTTAAAGGCAACCCGTTAAGCTCCATCGTCGATGCTCCCAATACGATGGTTGCTGCAGGCAATATGGTCAAGGTGCTGTCATGGTACGATAACGAATGGGGTTATTGCTGCCGGCTGGGCGACCTGGCCGCTTTCATAGCCAAAAACGGATAGACTTATCAGATTACAAATAGATTATATTTAGCTCCGCGGCTGTCCTTGATCTCATCGAAGGATAAATGTGGATTGCTTTTGTTTTATGCAATTATTGAACGCATACATTAATATTGACATTAGTTATTAAGTGAGGTTAAAATAGCCTAAATTCTTATGCACCATTTGGAGGGAGAAAAATGAAATTAGTAGTCATTGGTTTCGGACAGTGCGGAAGTCGTATTGCTGATGAATTTGCCCGTTTAAATAGAAGAGCCGTCAGCAGCAGAGGAATAGAAATTTGCCCCGGTATTTTTGCCGTTAATACTGATGCTGCCGACCTGAGCGGATTAACCACCATTAAAGCCGATTATCAGCATAGAATCCTTATCGGAGGACGGAAAACAGGCGGACATGGAGTAGGAAAAATCAACGAACTCGGCGCCGAAGTTGCCCGGGAAGATGCGGATAAGATCGTCGATGCCCTCAGGACAACCAAGCGTTTTTATGATACGGATGGCTTTCTCCTGATTGCCAGTGCCGCCGGCGGCACCGGTTCCGGCTCCATCCCCGTTATTGCGCAGCATATTAAAGAGCGCTACATGGATAAACCCCTTTACGCACTGGTTGTACTTCCATTCGAACACGAAGAGCAAAATGAAGAGAGAACTGTCTATAATACTGCTGTCTGCCTGAAGTCAGTGTATTCGGTAGCCGATGCGGTTATCCTGGTAGATAACCAGAGATACGTTAGAAAAGATTTCTCCCTTAAAAATAACCTCGATAAAATCAATTCCCTGATTGCGGCGCCTTTCTACAACCTGCTTTGCGCCGGTGAAGAAAAGAAAGCCTCCAATATCGGTGCCAAGACACTGGATGCCGGCGATATTATTCAAACCCTGCTCGGCTGGACGGTTATCGGTTACGGCGAATCTAAAATAGAACGGTTCAGTTTATTCGGTGGCGGCGGCGGATTCAGGGACAAGAGCAACCAGACTAACAGAGCAGTACAGGCAATGGATGCCGCTGTCAGCGAAATTTCCACCCACTGTAATCCTAAAGACGCTTCGAGAGCGATGTACCTGATAACAGCCCCGGCCCGGGAAATCAACATGGATATGATAAAAGAGATGGGTGCCTGGATAAGAGATATGGCTCCTAACGCTATTATCCGCAACGGCGACTATCCCAGGGATGGAACCAATATGAACGTTACCGTTATCCTTTCCGAATTAAGCGATGTAGCGAAGGTCAGGAAGTTCTATACCGCATCCACCGACCTCGTCCCTATCATCAAGCAGAGGCAGCAAGATGTCGCTTCCAAGCTGCAATCTATCGATGACCTCGGGAAAGACATCCCTACCCTTTTATAGCAATAAACAATCCCGGTTCTTTAAACCCCCTCTCGATAGAGGGGGTTTTTATTTGCCCATCCGGCAACAAGGAACAACTTCCCGATATAAATTTCTTTGGGAAATATTTCAGTATAGGGTATAATTAAGGGAACAAAAATTATGGAATCACAGGTCTTTTATCGCAAATGGCGCCCCCAGACACTGGCAGAAGTTGCCGGGCAGGGGCATGTGACCCAAACGCTTCTAAATGCCCTCTCGAGCGGGAATATTTCGCATGCCTATCTTTTTTGCGGTCCCAGGGGAACCGGCAAAACCAGTACCGGGCGCATTCTCTCCAAGGCGGTGAACTGTACGGCTAACGGCAAGGGTGAGCCCTGCAACACCTGCGAGATGTGCATGGCGATAACCGAAGGCAGAGCCATGGATGTTATCGAAATCGATGCCGCCAGCAATCGCGGCATCGATGAAATCAGGAGCTTGCGGGAGCGTGTCAATTATGCCCCCGGGAAAGCCCGCTACAAGGTTTACATCATAGATGAATTCCACATGCTGACAAAAGAAGCCTCCAACGCCCTCTTGAAAACACTGGAGGAACCGCCGTCATACGTTATCTTCATACTGGCTACCACCGAAGCGCACAAGGTGTTGCCTACCATTATGTCAAGATGCCAGCGTTTCGATTTTCATCGCGTCAGACAAAATGATATCGCAGCCAAATTACAGAAGATATGTGACAGTGAAGGCATTAAAATTGAACGTGAAGCCCTTAATCTGCTGGCTAAAAATTCCACCGGCAGCCTCAGGGATGCCGAAAACCTGCTTGAAAAATTATTCACCCATTACGGCGCCGATATCAACCTGGCGCAGGTCAGGGATATGCTGGGTATTACCGGCAATGAACGCATCAAGGAACTGGCTGAGCATATCATCAACGGAAATATCACCGACGGCATTAAAACGATCAACGCCATAAATAACGACGGTTTCGATTTGAAGCAGTTGAACCGAGAACTGATTGCCTACCTGAGGGGCTTGCTGCTTTTAAAAACAGGATACTCCAGCGACCTCGATTATACCCCCGAAGAAATGGCGGTATTGGCTGAACTGGCAAAAAAATCCAATTTGGAACAGATATTGAAATCAATCAAGATCTTCGGCAAACTGGAACTGAATCTCGATAGCTATTCCACCCTGCCGCTGGAACTGGCTATGGTGGATTGTTCCCTTTCATCTGCGGAGGTAAATGCAACCCCTGCCGCCAGGCCGCAAACAGCAGTATCCGATGCCAAACCGTTAAAACCGACAACGGCGGCACACCCGGTTAAAAAGATTGTTAAAGCGGAGCCGGAAGTTGCAGCTGAAGTTGAAGAGGAGAAAAAAGCTGCATTGCCCGTTGATTCCGTAAAGGAAGCAAAAGAAGAAATAATCGAAGCGGCAGCCGCAGGCAATAAAGCCGCAGACTATGGCAATAAGCTGGAATTCCTGTGTGCCAACTGGAAAAATGTCATCGAAAATGCCCCCGATAATGCCAAAAGATCGCCGGCACTGGCGATTTTGCGAAGCGCCGGCGTAAAACCGGTTGCTTTTGATAATAATACGGTGGTGCTTTCATTCAGATTCCCCGTTCACAAGGATAAAATAGAAGAACCGGAAAATAACAAGGTTGCCGCTAAAATAATCTCTAATTTCATCGGCCAGGTTTGCGAGGTGCGTTGTTTATATGAACCGGAAGAAAATCACCTGGTACGAGAAATTCAGAAAATAGGCGGACAAATAGTCGAAGTGGAGGAAAAATGGACTTAAACATGATGAAACAGGCGATGCAATTGAAAAGCAGCCTGGAAAAAGCGCAAAAAGAACTGGAAAAAATGAAAGTCGAAGCAGAAGCCGGAAACGGTGCGGTTAAGGTTACCGCCAATGGCAAGCAGAGAATATTATCCATAAAAATTGCCCCCGAGGCAGTTGAAACAGGTAAAGCAGCCAACCTGGAAAAACTGGTATTCAAGGCAGTTACAGATGCCATGGAAAAATCCAGGAAACTGGCTGATGAAAAACTGAAGGCGTTGACCGGCGGAATGAAGATCCCCGGATTAACCGACTAAAGGATGGAATCGACTTGGGATTAAATCCGTCCAATACCGCCGATTCCGTTAACAGGTTGATGCAGGAACTTGCCAAACTGCCCGGCATCGGCCCGAAGAGCGCGCAGAGGTTGACCTATCATCTGCTGCGAACTCAGAAGGAACAGGTTACGGCCCTGGCAGAGGCCATGATGGCATTAAAAAACAGCACGCGCCTCTGCTCAGTCTGTTGCAATATTGCAGATTCGGAACTCTGCCCGATTTGCCGTAACGACAGCCGCGATAAAACCACTATCTGCGTTGTCGAACAACCGCAAGACATTTTGGCGCTGGAACATTCCGGAATTTATAAGGGGCTGTATCACGTGCTTCATGGAGCTATATCGCCTACCGAAGGTGTCGGCGTTACGGATATACGGCTGGAAGAACTGATGGAACGACTTAAAGCCGGTGGAATAACTGAAGTAATTCTTGCCACCAATCCGACACTGGAAGGCGAACAGACCGCTATGTATCTTAATAAAATGATACTGCCGCTGGGAATCAGGGTAACACGACTGGCCAGAGGGCTGCCTTTCGGCACCGAACTGGAATATGCCGACGATGTCACTTTAAGCCGCGCGCTGGAAGGCAGGCAGGAATTAAAATAATGCATGCGGGAAATGCAGTTGATAGATTATACCGATTTCGAAAAGATAGATATCAGAGCAGGGCGGATAACGCGGGCGGAAGATTTTCCGCGTGCCCGCAAACCGGCTTATAAGCTGTGGATAGACTTCGGGGAAATCGGCATAAAACAATCCAGCGCCCAGATTACCAGCCTCTACAGCAAGGATGAATTGCCCGGCAAAATGGTGGCGGCAGTGATAAACTTCCCACCTAAGCAGGTAGCCGACTTCATTTCGGAAGTGCTGGTTCTAGGGGTGGTTGTAAACGAAAAGGATGTTGTCCTTTTAACGCCCGACAGGGACGTGCCCACCGGTAAAAAAATACTATAAAATTAACATAAGAGCTATAATCCTCATCACGATATGTCATTTAGCCAGTCGAAATCGCACCCGTTTCAAATATTTCTAGAAGAGCATCATGTCAGAACCGAGAAATTATAAAACCGAAGCCATCATCATAAAAAAGACCAGGCTGGGAGAAGCCGACAGAATCCTGACCATGTATACTCCGCACTTCGGCAAGATTCAGGCAGTAGCCAAAGGAGTCAGGCAGCCTAAAAGCAAGATGTCGGGTCACCTGGAACTTTTAACCTACAGCATGGTATCTCTGGCAAGAGGCAAGAATCTGGCAACGGTTACCGGCAGCCAGACGATTAATGGTTTTCTGTCGATTAAAGCAGACCTTGAACTGACCTCCTATGCCCTTTATATAATTGAACTGGTCAACCAGTTTACAGAGGACGGCATCGAGGATTATCCCCTCTTTAAAATGCTTATAGATGCGCTGGAGAAATTATCGACCGAAAAAAACCGGGAACTGGTATTACGCTATTTCGAGGTAAGACTGCTGGATAATCTCGGATATCGGCCGCAGTTAAAACAATGCGTATCCTGCCGTACTCAGCTAAAACCAGTATTAAACTGTTTCTGTCCAGGTTCCGGCGGCATGCTCTGCCCGTCATGCAGCAGAGGTGGCAATTTCAGCTACTCTCTTTCCGTAAATGGATTAAAGGTTTTCAGACTGCTGCAGGACGGTGATTACGCTACCATCAGCCGTCTTAAAATGCCAAAAGAGCTGAATTCGGAACTGGAAAGGGTGATCAGGTCCTACATGAAATATCTGCTGGAAAAAGACATAAAATCGATTGCGTGGCTGGAAACACTTAAAAGGTCGATATAACATACGCTTTAGCTTTACTATAATTCCTTGATAAAATATAATAACTGGAATAAACTTAACAATTGTATACTGGTAAAAGTCCCCAATAAATATCTTGTTCAAATTAAAAAAGGATAAATAT
>JAAYNN010000108.1 GCA_012520835.1 Dehalococcoidales bacterium | reverse complement strand
TTTCAAAAATCTTTATTCGTCTCAGGCTCAATGTTACAAAAGCCTGCATCCCTACCGATAAGCCCATCTTTTTAAATATTTGAAGTGGCAACTCGGAGCGTATCATATTTTCCCCGACTTTTAATCTTAGTCGTACTATACCTGGAGATGTTTTTATATCGGTTATAATTCCCGCGAACCGGTTCACCTGGCTTCCAGGCGGTTCTGCTTTGGAAACATAAACATCACGGGGGTAGATGATAATGCGGTTAAAGGATTTTCCGTCGTGCGGGACTATTATTTTCAAGCCGCGGCAATTTACTTCAAATATCCCCCGTTCAACAGTGTGGCAATCATCACAATCCAGGATGTTGGGCCTGCCGAGATAATTCATTACTGCGGCGTTGCATGGATGGAAAAATATCTCCTCGGCGCTACCGATCTGGTTTATTTCGCCGGTATTCAGGATGGCAATCCTGTCAGCCAGTTCCTGCGCTTCTGTTTGGTTGTGCGTGATGTGAATTGTAGTAATGCCAAGTTCGCGGTGAATTCTCTTCAATTCAAACCTTAAATACCGGGATGTTTGCATATCGAGAGCGCTCAGGGGTTCGTCGAGCAGTAAAATTTTTGGTGAAGGCGCAAGCGCACGCGCTAAAGCCACCCGCTGTTTTTCACCACCACTCAAAGAGAGGGTATCCCTTTCCAGCAAGTGGGAAATACCCATTAAGTTGGCGATGTCCTTTGCCCGCTCCTCCAATCTGCTTTTAGGCCATTTAGCCTGTTTCAAACCGAATGTGATGTTGTTTATCACATTTAGAAAAGGGAACAGGACATAATCTTGCGGTACATAGCCTATATTCCTTTGCTCGGGAGAAAGATTGGTAACATTAACGGTGTTTAGCCATATTTCTCCCTGTTTCAGGCGCCGTAACCCGGCAATGCACTCTATCAGGATGGTTTTTCCGGCTCCCGTTGGCCCCAATATGACAAAATATTCCCTGTCATTAATAGTCAGGTTTACATTCTTAAGAAAAAACTCGCCCAGGTTTATAGACAGGTTCTTTACCTCTATCATAGCCTGTAACTTTTCCTGGTAATTTTTCTTAAGATTAACAGGCTGATAACGGCAATGATTACCAGTATAAAGATAATAGCGATAGCCTTTTCTATGTCGGCATTTAATAAACTCAGAGAGATAGCTATCGGCAGGGTTTCAGTTTTCATTGCCATAGCTCCGGCCAAGGTAACCGAAGCTCCGTATTCGCCGATAGCCCTGGCCCACGTCAGAATGCCGCCGGCAATCAAGCCATCTCTTGCCAGAGGCAGGATTATTCTGAAAAATGCTTGCGGCTTATTGCATCCCAAGGTTCTCCCCACCTGTTCGTAGCGTATGTCGATACTGTCGAAAGTTGATTTTAACAGGCGGATAGCCAGAGCGCTGGTTACGGTAAACTGGGCCAGAATAATGCCGGGCACACTGAAGACGAAGTTGATAAAATTATTATTTATTGCTGAGCCAAGAGGTGTGCTAAAGAATATCAACAGGGCGGCGCCGATGGCTATGGGTGATATTACTATCGGCAGGTCGAGCAGGGTATCTGCCAGGCTTTTCCCGAAAAACTCGTTTTTCGATATGGCATAGGCTACCGGTATGGCTATTATCATGGATATTATTGTAGAAACAGTCGCTGTAGCCAGACTAAGCCCGATAGCGAAACGAATCTCTAGAGAACTGATGGCTGAAAAGAGACTACCCCAGTTAGTATATGTTAGCAGTGATATGACGATGCCGCATAGAAACAGCAGCAGCACTGCCAGTGCGCTAACGGTGGCAGCGCGAAACATCCTATCCCCGGAAAAAATCCGGTGTATTTTGGCGATAGTTCGGGTGATATCCGTGCTGCAC
>JAAYNN010000107.1 GCA_012520835.1 Dehalococcoidales bacterium | reverse complement strand
CCCCACCTCGGATGTTGAGTTACGGTAAGCCGGAATGAAATCCCGATTTATCGGGATTTCATTCGTCCCTCACGAATTCAGCATGGCGATTGTTTATACTGTTGCCAGCTTATTGGGATATGTCCTGCCGCCAGTAAAAGGCTGAAAATGAGCATTGGGATTGAATGCAGTACTACCGATGACAGCATGAAATAGAGGATCGGACTTATCGCCATCGGAATCGGTATTCTCATAAACGGCAAGAGCATCCATTTGAAATCTCTGCCTCGTAAAAAGTAGCGAATCCAGCAGACATAATATATTAGCAGCATCAATCCCATCAGCGAGGTTGCAATTATCTCGCATGTTCCCGATACATCTATCCCATAAAACAGGGGGATGATAAAAACACCGTACCTGCCGATATTCTCGATTATTGTCAGGGGCAGCGGTTCTTTGGGCAGATTCGATGGTTTACTGGCAGGCGGTTTTAACGAAAAGATAATATTGGGGATAAGAACTAACAGGGTTATTATCAGCGAAAAAGGGTGAAATGTCATGTGAAAAATATAGCGTTTAATCCTGTTTCCGTCAATTTACAGGTACTTATCAATTATATTTGCTATTGATAGTAATTCGCCGCCGTTATGGTTCGACAAGCTCACCACGAACGGCTTCATTACCCCACTCCAGATGCCTCGTTCGTCCCTCACGAACTCAGCATGACAAAGAAAAATCCTATCTCCCCTTGGTCGTCTCCCGTTTCGGCGGGAATTTGACGGAAGAAATCTTTAACCTCAGGTCGCATTGCAGGCATCTTCCGGCTTCTTTAACAGCTGAATCTTCACTGAAGTTGTTTTCCACCACCTCGAAGCTGGATTTTCTTTCATCAAGGTCTATCAGCGGTTGCTTTTCGCGCGGTTGTGCGGCAAAACCTTTTACACAGCCGATGCAATCGCAAGCCTCGCTTTCCGCAGCTAACTGCTCATCTATGATGCCTTTTCCGCCGAGGTATTTATCGATAGCGCTGGCGCCCTGTCTTGCTGAAGCAATCGCCTCGATTATCGTTGCCGGGCCGGTAACGGCATCGCCGCCGCCGAATACTCCGGCTCTGATAGTAGCCTTATCATTTCCGACCGGAAGCCTGTTGCCCCTGGCGCATTCGATGTTGAATCCTTCAGGCACGTCGGCAGTCTGGCCGATAGCAGTAATGATAGTGTCATAGGTTTCTGTGAACTGGCTGCCCTCGATGGGAACCGGTTTTTGTCTGCCGGAAGCATCCATTTCTCCCAGCTGCATGCGGACACACTGAAGTTTTAAGGTGTCTCCGTCTTTTGCAATCTTATCGGGTGCGGCCAGATACATGATATTTATACCTTCTTCGATACATCCCTCGATTTCTTCATCGCTGGCCGGCATTTCCCTGCGCGTGCGGCGGTAGATCATATTCACTGTCTTTGCTCCGAGCCTGATAGCCGAACGGGCGGCATCGGTAGCGACGTTGCCCCCGCCGATAACTGCCACCCTGTTGCCTGTTTTAACAGGCCTGCCGAGGCTGATATCTCTTAAAAAGGTAATAGCATCGACGACTCCGTCTGTCTCTTCACCCTCGACTCCCATTTTCAGTCCTTTATGTGCGCCGATAGCAAGGTAAACGGCATCGTAGCCCCGGTTTAGCAGGGCATCCGTCGATGTAATTGTCGTATTGGTCTTGATTTCAAAACCGGCTTTTGCCATCTGCCTGATTTCATCGTCAAGAACTGTTTTTGGCAGCCTGTATTCGGGGATGCCTACTTTTAACATTCCTCCGGTAACGGGCAGGGCTTCGAACACCGTTACTTTATGCCCCAACTTTGATAAATAGAAAGCAGCGGTTAATCCGGCCGGCCCGGCTCCTACCACGGCAACACGTTTTCCGGTGGATGGGGATTTCTGAATATTATCGCCCCAATCGGTATTGTCGCTCTCGGCAGCGAATCTCTTTAATGCCTTAATGGAAATGGCTTCGTTAATATCCTTGCGGCGGCAGACCTCTTCGCAGGGGTGGTTGCAGGCGTATCCCAGCGATTTGGGGAAGGGTACTTTCTCCCTGATGACAGCATGCGCCTCCGCATATTTATTTTCGGTAATAAATCTGATATAACGCGGAACGTCGATGCCGGCGGGGCATTTTTTCCGGCATGGGACCAGAGCAGATTGGCGGTTGCCTTTCCTGATAAAACCGTCTTTATCGGTTAAAGCCCCGGTCGGACAGACCTCGACACAGGCGCCGCAAAAGCGGCATTCGGCTTCAGCCAGCGCTTTATCGAAGGCGGTGCCGACATAGGTTTCCTTGCCCCTGTTGATAAAAGAGAGAATCCCGACTCCGCGCAGTTCATAGCATGCTCTGACGCAGCGTCCGCACAGGATGCACTTGCTCATGTCATGATTGAAAAGCGGGTTGGCGGTGTTTAACGGCTTTTCATTAATGCTGGTTTTCAGCCGTTTTTGGTCAACTCCTATATATTGAGCTACTGCCTGAAGCTCGCAGTTCAGGTTTTGCGTACAAACCAGGCAGTCATCGGGATGGGCGGCCAGTATCAGTTCCATTGCCATCTTGCGTACCTGCTTGATATCGGGTGTATCCGTTTTAACAATCATTCCGTCTTTAGCCATGACAGTGCATGAAGTGGGCAAGCCGCGCAGCCCTTCCACCTGTACAATGCACAATCTACAGGCTCCGAATGGGCTCAGGTCGGGGTGGTAGCAGAGGGTGGGGATGTATATTCCGTTTTCGAGCGCTGCTTCCAGCACGGTCTTTCCCGCTGTGCTCTTTACATCTTTTCCGTCTATATTTAAAGTTATAGTATTCACAGTTTTTCCTCGGATTCGCTATTTTGCCAGCCGCCGACCGGAATAAGTGCATCGGGGACGGCAGGTTTTTCGCCGCTGACTTTGATAACAGCATTGAAACGCTCCGGGCAGACATCCAGACAGTTGCCGCACTTAATGCATTTCTGCTGGTCGATGATATGTATCATGCGCTTATCTCCGAGAATGGCATCGGCCGGGCAGCCCCGCTTGCAGATGCCGCAGCCCTGGCATTTAGCGGGCAGGATATAGAATTGTATCAATTGCTGGCATACCAGCGCCGGGCAGCGTTGTTCATTGATATGTGCCTCGTATTCATCGCGGAAGTACCTGATGGTAGTCAGAACCGGATTGGGGGATGTCCCGCCGAGTGAACACAGGGAACCGGCCTGTATCGCTTTTGCCAGTTCTAAAAGCAGGTCGATATCTTCCTCTTTGCCTCTTCCCTCTGTAATAGCTTCCAGTATCTTCAGCATCTGGAGTGTTCCCTCGCGGCACATGACACACTTGCCGCAGGATTCGGCCTGTGTAAACGACAGGAAATATTTGGCAAGGTCGACCATGCAGGTCTGAGAATCGACCACTATCATCCCGCCGGAACCCATAATAGCGCCGGCCGCCGCCAGTCTTTCAAAATCGACCGGTAAATCTAAAGCGCTTGCCGGTAAGCAACCACCCGAAGGACCTCCGTTTTGAACTCCTTTGAACTCTTTGTTGCCGATTAAGCCGCCGCCGATATCGTAGATTATTTCGCGCAGTGTTATCCCCATCGGCACTTCAACCAGGCCGCTGTTGCAGATTTTCCCTGTCAGGGCAAAAACAGCGGTGCCTTTGCTCTTTTCGGTGCCAATTTTTGTATACCATTCGGCGCCTTTATTGATAATGACCGGCACCGAAGCCAGCGATTTAACATTGTTGATTGTCGAGGGTTTCCCCCACAGGCCGCATTGTGCCGGGAAGGGGGGGCGCGGGCGCGGCATACCGCGTCTGCCTTCGATTGATGCTATTAATGCCGTTTCTTCTCCGCAGACAAAGGCTCCGGCGCCTTCGTTGACATTTATTTTAAAACTGAAATCGGAGCCGAGGATTTTATCACCGAGGAATCCCTTTTCTTCAGCCTGTTTTAGAGCTAGCCTGAGTCTTTTAACCGCCAGGGGATATTCGGCACGGATATAGATATAGCCTTCGCTTGCTCCGATAGCATAGGCGGCAATGGTCATTCCCTCGATAACGGTATGCGGGTCGGCTTCCATAATGCTTCTGTCCATGAAGGCACCCGGGTCGCCCTCATCGGCATTGCAAATCATATATTTAATATCGCTTTGCTCTTTCTGGCAGAGTTCCCATTTCAAGCCGGTGGAAAAGCCGGCGCCGCCCCTGC
Source organism: Dehalococcoidales bacterium (assembly GCA_012520835.1). Taxonomy (GTDB): domain Bacteria; phylum Chloroflexota; class Dehalococcoidia; order Dehalococcoidales; family UBA5627; genus UBA5627. The sequence continues at coordinate 942 of JAAYNN010000107.1, read as the reverse complement.
CGCGCAGCCCGGATTTCTTGACTTCATCGATAACCTGCAGCGGGCTCATGCCTGAAAGCACTTTTTTCAATGCGGCGTAGCCTTCACGCTCGATATAGTCCTCGATTCTCTCCGGGTTGATGTGCCCGCAGTTGCGCAGGATAATGCGCTGTTGTTTGCGATAAAAATTGATATCCCTGTAATAGGGAATCGGCTGTCCGCTTACGGGGTCTTTAAAGAACAGCCTCTCGACAGGTTTGCCGTCTATGAGGTGTGATTGAACTATTTCTTCCACATCTTCAACGGTCAGGCGGGTATAGAAAATGCCGCCCGGTTCGACTATGGCAATCGGTCCCTGTTCGCAGAAGCCATGGCATCCGGTAAAATCCACCTTGACGTTGACTGAACCCAGTTCCGCTGTTTTCTGCTCAAGAGCCAGCCGTATTTCTTGTGATTTCCCCGAGATGCAGCCGGTTCCCTCGCATATAAAAATTTTAAATTGTTTGTTATCTGGCATCATCAGCCGCCTTGATTTTTTTATTCAATAAATCGGTCACCTTTTGGGGTGTCATGTTGCGCTGCACCTCGCTGTCGATAATCATGGTAGGAGCTAATGCGCAGGCACCGATGCAGGCAACGGTTTCCAGGGAATATTTGCCGTCTGGCGTAGTCTGCCCCGGCTTTATTTTTAATTCACGCTCGACCGTTTCCAGCACCCTGGCTGCGCCGCGCACATGGCAGGCGGTTCCCTGGCAAACCCTGATGGTGTGCAGGCCGGGCTTGATGAAGCGGAATTGGGAATAGAAACTGGCAACGCTGTAAATGTCGTTTTCAGAGATGCCCAGATAGCTGCTGAGTTCCGAAATCGATTCCGCGGAGAGATAGCCTTCTTTTTCCTGTACTTCCTGCAGTATCGGAATCAGATTTTTGCGGTCACTGCCGTATTTATTTAAAAGTTCGCTG
>JAAYNN010000106.1 GCA_012520835.1 Dehalococcoidales bacterium | reverse complement strand
TTTTTAGAACAATAATCTCAATCTTGTCATCCAGATGCTGTCCAGCATGACGAAGATGCGTTTCTTTTGGCAAGGATTTTTTATCTTTTGGGAAATTCATTAGGCAGAATTATATCATTGTGTAGGTTTTATTAAAACTTATAGTGTTATTCGATTGTAATGTCTGAAGAATAGTACTATAAAAAACAACGCATTACACATCTATCCCTTCTCAGAATATTTATACTGTATAATCTTCCAGACTAAAATCGCTATTCTCAAACTGCCACTTTTATTTTAAGTCCAGCTGCGATGTGCAATGGGAGCAGCGGGTCGCTTTTATCGCTATACTGGAAAAGCAAAACGGGCATTCTTTGGTGACTGGTGCGGCTGCTGCCTCATTTTTTTTGCCTATTTTTACAAGATTATTCACAACGCGTATCATCAGGAATACCACCAGAGCGATAATCAGGAAATTGATGATGGTGGTTATGAATGCACCGTAAGCGATGACCGGTGCTCCGGCTGCCCTGGCTTCGCTAAGTGAGGCGTAGTCCGTGCCCGACATGTTCAGGAAAAGGTTGGAAAAGTCGATGTTCCCCAAAAGGAAGCCGATGGGCGGCATAACGATATCGTTTACCAGTGAAGTGACGATGGCTCCGAAAGCAACGCCGATAATAATGCCGACCGCCATGTCTATTACATTGCCGCGCAGGATAAATGTCTTGAAATCCTCAATCATTTTCTTCATTGATTTTCCTCTTTTCAGTAAAATATTGTCATTTTAAGTTATTAATATCTTTCCTCTTTCCACGGGTCGCCGTGGTTATTATAGCCGAAAACCTCCCAAAAGCCGGGACGGTCCCGGTCAGTAAATTCGATGCCCGTAACCCACTTGACGCTTTTCCAGAAATAGAGACTGGGAACAACCAGGCGTGCCGGCGCTCCGTGTGCGTCAGTTAAGTTAAGCCCGTCATGCTTGACGGCAAACAATACATCTTCTTTCAGGAAGTCTTCCAGAGTCATATTGGCAGAGTATTTCCGGTAATCGGATTTTACAATCACGAATTTAGCCTCGGATTTCACCTTTGCCAAATCGGCTATTTCCCGTGAGCTGACGCCTTCCCACAGGTTATTCAGTTTGGTCCATCCGGTAACACAGTGGACGTCTGAAAACACTTTAACCGTGGGGAGAGCCATAAATTCACTATGGGTCAGAGCGTTTTTGTTTTCAACCAATCCGGATATGGTAAATGTCCATTCAGAATGGTCTATTTGTGGGATTGCTCCTTCATGTAATATGGGGCACGCCTGTACTTCACGCTGCCCGGGAGGGATGCGGTTTTCTTTTAATGTGTCCGGACTGTATATCACATCAGTGGAAAGCGTCTCTGTTTGAAAGGTTGTCGCGGTTTCAGTTCCTTCCGTGTTATTCCGGCACGCGCTTAATGGTATAGAAGAAGCAATGGCAGTACCGGTAATCAGCAAACCAGCATGGCGCAGAAATTCCCGCCTCGAAATGTGCCATGTCTTATTCATATCAATTTTTGGATTCAAATCTTTCATATTTTTTACCTAACCTTCGGAAAAATAAAAATTTGCCAGGCGCCCGCTTCCGG
>JAAYNN010000105.1 GCA_012520835.1 Dehalococcoidales bacterium | reverse complement strand
TATGAGGAGTGCGCCCCATCATCACTATTTCAAAAGAGGTAAACGCCTCCGGCAGCGAAACGGACTGGGGAACTACCGCCACATAACGCGCTATTTCATTTTGTGAAAAAGTACGCAATGAGCGGCCATCAAGCAGGATATCGCCATCTGTAAGCGGAAGCACCTTCGTGATTCCCTTTATCAGCGTAGATTTGCCGCATCCGTTAGGCCCGACAACTCCCAGTATTTCACCCGGGACTACTTCGAGGCTGACTCCGGTTAATACCGTGCGGCTGCCGTATCCCAGCGTTACATTCTTCAATGACAATCTATGCATGTCTTTACCCCTTTTAAAAAACCGCCTTCTTCTTCCTTCTCAACAGGTAAAGGAAAAACGGGGCGCCGAAGAAAGCGGTAACTATACCCAGCGGAATCTCGGTTGGAGACATTATTGTCCTGGCAAACAGGTCTGCCAGTATCAAAAATATGCTGCCGGTTACAATGGATAAAGGCAGAAGGAAACGGAAATCAGGCCCCCATATCAGGCGAACCGCATGCGGAATAATGATGCCGACAAAGCCGATAATGCCGCCGAAACTAACCGCGGCAGCCGTAATCAAAGTAGCGACAACCAGCAGGATGCGTTTTGTCATTTCGACATTTATCCCCAGCTGCTGCGCCTGTTCTTCATCCAGTTGCATCACATTCAGCGAGCGTCCGAAAAGACAAATAAAGAGACATCCGAGCGTAATAATCGGTACGGTTATCCATACATGTATCCATTTGGGCGATGAAAATCCTCCCATAAGCCATGCAGATATACCGTGCAGGGAACTGCCGCTGGTTATCAGTAAATATGAAGTAATGGCTGATAAAAATGCCCCCAGCGCCACCCCGGCCAATATCAGCGTGGTCATCGGCAGGGTTTTCCCCACCTTTCCAAGCGAATAGACCACGAAGACCGCACCCAACCCGCCGATAAAGGCAAACAACGATACAATATTCAAACTCCAGAACGCACTGCTCACCGGAATTAAAAAGCCGATAACGGCACCCAGCGCGGCACCTTGCGATACACCAATAAGATACGGGTCTGCCAGCGGATTGCGGAACAGCCCCTGGTAGGTAGCGCCGGCTACCGCCAGCGCCGCACCGGAAACACCCGCCAAAACTACCCGCGGCATGCGCATATTCATCACTATCGACTCGATATTGCCGGCCCATGTCTCCGGTATGTTTAAAAAGGGAATCCTGGACAGGATAATACTGACAGTGGTGGCAAATGAGATCTGGCTGCTGCCTTTGCTGACCGCTATCGCAACGACAATCAGCAGTACTAAAACCAGGCAGGCAATGGCAATCAATCTGCTCTTCCATTTAGACGGCACAGACGATATTGCAGTTGTCCTTAATTCTTGATTCATTACAATTCCGTTAACGATAATATAGCAAACAAAATCAGCCTGGAAAAGCTGCAATCCTTTCCAGGCTGAAAGTCTTATCCAAGCAATCCCGGATTACCTAATAAATAATCCTGGATAGAATATCTCTGCATATAGCTCCAGGGCATCGATAATGCGCGGCCCGGGACGTGAAACAACATCGGAATCCACCAGATGTATGTCACCGTTAAGATAGGCAGTGGTCTTGGCAAACGGCGAATCGTCAGCAACAACAGAGTGAAAAGAAGACTCGGAACCATGGTCGGAGAGAACCGTAATAATATCGGGATTACGCAATACAGCCTGCTCAAGGTCTGCCTGGAAATCGCTGATAGCGACATCGCTGAAAATATTGATGCCTCCCGCCATCTCGATTACGATGTTCAGAAAGGAACCCTGCCCGATTGTCCACAACGGATCAAACCAGGTAAGATGTAGAATACTCGGTTTATCCTGGTCGCTGATATTAGCGGCTGCTATGGTATTGACAACGGCATCCATTCTCGCCCGTAATCCAGCAACTCCTTCTATGGCATTATCCAGATTTCCTGTTATCTGTCCAACCAGAAGAATATTGTCAAAAATACCGTCAATGTTTTTGGCATCAAAGACGATGACAGTCATACCCTGTGATTTTAAATATTCGACACTACCGCTTGAAACATGAATGCT
>JAAYNN010000104.1 GCA_012520835.1 Dehalococcoidales bacterium | reverse complement strand
TTTAAGCTGTATCCGTCTGTGCGGCTTCATGGCTTCAACCATACGCCCGACCGCCCTGACATAGGCTGCCTGTCACCGGTTTTTTAAAGCCGGGGGTATTGACAATGTACTCGGCTACCGTTATTATGCTAAATGATACCATACTGTTTGAGGTAGAAAGATGGCTTCTCATTACAGAAGGGGACAGAAAGTTGTAATAGTACCGGCAATGAATCAACCTGAATCAGTCCGTGATTCAAAGCTCGAGCCTTACATCGGCAAAACCGGGGTAATCAGGGATTATTACTGGCTCGATTTACCGAACAGCAGCAGCGGGCCGGTTTTCATTTATACCATAAAAATGAAGGATGAAGACCGGGAAGTGGTAGTCTACGAGGATGAAATCAGGGTTTTTGTAGATTGAACGGGCATGAAAGCTGCCAGGGTGTATTATCATTTCCGATTTGTTTTGCCGCCTGTTTTCCTGCGGTGTAAAAATGTAGAGCAGGCATGGCAATCATAAGTGCCGTCAAAATACCGAAGCTTGCAAACATCGGCATAGGGGCAAATGCCGGAACGGCAAATCCGGCAACTGTCGAAGAAGCAAAACCCACACGAGCAATACCCGTGCCGCTTGTGCTATAATACATTACTTAAATGAGCACAAATAAAAAACTGCTATCCGGAAATGAAGCCATCGCACTCGGCGCCTATCACGCCGGCCTGAAGGTTGCTGCCGCCTATCCGGGAACACCCAGCACCGAGATACTGGAAAATCTGGCAGAGTTCAGGGATATCTATGCCGAGTGGTCGACCAATGAAAAGGTAGCCATGGAAGTGGCTGTCGGTTCGTCATATGCCGGCGCCCGTACACTGGTATCGATGAAGCATGTCGGCTTGAACGTGGCTGCCGACCCCTTTATGGCGGTTGCCATAACCGGTATTAACGGCGGTCTGGTTGTTATATCGGCCGATGACCCCGGGGCGATGAGTTCCCAGAACGAGCAGGATAACCGTCACTTTGCCAGGCTGGCTAAAATACCCATGCTGGAGCCCGCAGACAGCCAGGAGGCTTATGACATGGTCATGGCGGCTTTCGATATCAGCGAACAGTTCGATACTCCCGTATTATTACGTACAACCACCCGTGTTTCGCATTCGAAAACCGTTGTCGATACCAACGATAATGTTCGCAAACAGGCGGAAGAAAAAACATTCAAGCACAATTTTCGTAAATATATCATGCTGCCTGCCAATGCGCGCGGCAGGCGTCCCTTAGTAGAAGAAAGAATTAAAAAACTGGCAGGTTACAGCGAAACATCCGCATTCAATCATATAAACATGGGGAGCCGCGAACTGGGTATAATCACAGCCGGCATGGCTTACCAATATGTAAAAGAGGTATTTCCCGAAGCATCCATACTTAAACTGGGCTTTTCATACCCGATGCCTGAGGGACTAATCCGTGATTTTGCTTCTCGGGTTAAAAAGCTGTTTGTTATCGAAGAGCTCGACCCGTTTATCGAAGAATACGTTAAATCGCTTGGCATTGAAGTTACCGGCAAGCAGTTTATTCCCATAATAGGGGAATTAACTCCCGATGTCATCGAAAAGGCCGGACGCGCTATGGGGTTGTTATCTGAGATTCCGGGTTTAAAACCGGATTATCAAATACCCAAACTGCCTGGCAGGTTCCCCTTATTATGCCCCGGCTGCCCTCATAGCGGTCTTTTTTATACGCTTGGCAATATCGGGCAGCGCAGTACTATCCCCGGCAAAAAACAGCGGGAACCGAAATTGATAATTACCGGCGATATCGGCTGTTATACTTTGGGGGCATTGTCTCCGCTGAATGCCATCGATACCTGCGGCTGCATGGGAGCCAGCATCGGAAACGCCATCGGCATGCAGAAAGCCGGTGTCGGTGAGAAACTGGTGGCTATCATCGGTGATTCCACCTTTTTGCATTCGGGTATCACCGGCCTGATAGATGCAGTCTATAATAAAGCCACATTTACACTGGTTATCCTGGATAACCGTACAACAGCCATGACAGGTCACCAGGACCACCCGGGAACCGGAAAAACCGCCCAGGGAGAAGACACTTACGCCGTGAATCTGGAGGAAATAGTCAGGGCATGCGGCGTAACCGATTTAAAACTTGTCAATGCCTGGGATGTTAAAGCTATAAAAGAGGCCTTGAAGTCATCCCTCGAAAGCGATGCTTTATCGGTTATTATATCGAGAGGCCCCTGTGCCGTTGCGGTCAGGCGGGGGATTAATCCCAGTAAAGTTGACATAAATAAATGCACCAGCTGCGGTTTATGTCTTTCCATCGGCTGTTCGGCGATTCAGAAAGAGGGAGACAAAATGGTCATCGACGGCTCGTTATGTGCCGGGGACAATTGCCGGCTGTGCGAGCGGATTTGCCCTGTTAAGGCAATTTACCCTGATAAACAGGGCCTAGCCGGAGGAAGCAATGAATAATTACAATATTATCATTGCCGGTGTCGGCGGGCAGGGGGTTATCCTGGCCGGGAATATCATCGGGGATGCTGCTATTGCATCCGGATACGATGTCAAAAAAACGGATACCATCGGAATGGCGCAAAGGGGCGGCAGCGTCATCAGCCATTTGCGGGTAGCTCCCAAAATATATTCCCCCGTAATCGGGGAAAGCCAGGCGGATATAATACTATCCTTTGAAAAAATGGAAGCTGCTAGGTGTTTCAGTTTTCTGAAGCCGGGCGGGATTGTCATTCTGAATAACCGTGAAATGCCGCCGCTCTCCGTAGGCTGCGGAATGGAAAAGTATCCCTCCGATGAAGAAATTATGGCCGTTCTTAGACAAAAAACGGATAGCATTTTCTACGTTGAAGGCACCCAAAAAGCAGGAGCCATCGGCAATCTGAAGGTATTGAATATATTCATGCTGGGGTGTCTCTCCCGGTTTATGGATATCGAAGATAAAGTGTGGCGAGAGTGTATTATAAAAAGCCTGCCCGCTAAAATCCTGGCTATCAATATCACCGCCTTCGAGACAGGTATAGAATCGATTAAACTTTAATAGCTGAAGGGCTTTTCATGACAGCAGGCAAGGAAAATAAAGAAGAACGAATTTCTATATTAGTAGATAAAATCAAGACCGAACCGATAACCTCTTTTCTGCAATCGGAAATAATCGAGATTTCCGAGGGATATGCGAAGGTTTCGCTGGTGATGCGTCCGGAGTTCCAGAACTTTCATGGCATTATTTTCGGCGGCATTATCATGTCGGTTGTCGACCAGGCCTTCGGCGCTGCTTCCAATTCGATGGCTTACCCGAGCGTTGCCTCCAATCTGAATGTCTATTTTATCTCCAGCGCCAGAGTGGGTGATAAATTAACGGCTGAAGGAAGAGTAATCAAAAGCGGCAGGAAGGCCGGTTTTACCGAGGTAACGGTAGTCAATCAGGATAACAAGCTGGTTGCCAGGGCTATCGGCATCACCATCCCCACCAAACAGGGCGAGTAGCAATCAAAACCCTTTTTAAGCTACTATGATTTAGTATTTGCAGCCCATTAAATTCCGCTGGTATTTCTATTTGTTATGGTTATATAGATGTAAATATTTACAGTAAAAATATATTTATATCTGGACAATATCGTCCTGTGGTGCTATTATACTGTAAACGTTTTCAGGAACGTAAAATAAAAAAGGAGGCTCGAAGCAATGAAAATGAACGAC
>JAAYNN010000103.1 GCA_012520835.1 Dehalococcoidales bacterium | reverse complement strand
TTTTCTTTCCATAGGAGCAATGAGTGCAATTCTCTGGGGGAATGAAATACTGAACTGGTATCTAAATCTTATTTTATAAATTAATTTTACCGGTTAATTATTCAGGTTGGTTTTTTCAACCGATCGTTCGGAAATTTAACAAACGGAAATTCACAATTCAAAGTAGTATATATTAGTTCCTAAAAAACAACTGGGCTTAATTTAATTTCATAAAAGCTTAGAAATCATTCAATTTATCGTTTTAATAAAAATTGACAAAGCAGGATGCTAAATCCATAATTAATAATTAATTTTACAAGCATATTCTAAATTAATAAAAAGGATATAAGTTTTGTGAATCTATGGGCAGTAATACCGCTGGTTAGTTGTATTTGCTTTATGGCAATACTGCTTTCAATTCTCCCGCAAATAAATAAACGCCTGGGAAAAGTCCTGTTTGCCTTTTTATCCGGTTCCGCTTTATGGAATATTGCAGCCGCAGTACTGCTTCATGATACATCTAAAACATTCGATTATTTATCTTTATGGACAGGTATTTTAATAGCATCGTTCTTTTTCCTTATTGTTTCATACTATCATGTTGTTCGTGTATACAATAACAAGCCGACCGGTTACGGAGTAGCTATCGGTTACGCATTTGCTCTGGTAATTCTTGTTCTGTCCCTGACGGGGTTTATTGTTAAAGATGCTTATTTTACGGGAAACCTGTTGCATTTTGATATATTCCCCTGGAATTTGATAATGCTCTTTGCATTATCACCATTTTTTATTTTGTCATTGCTGATGCTGATAAGGAGATATAATAAGTCAATCGATTCCCTTGACAGAAACAGGACACTTTATCTGGCTGTAGGATGGACAATATTTCTGATATTAAGCCTTATAGCGACCTTTACTCCTTCTGTAAGAACAGTTCCAATCGCTCATCTGGGTGGGATTGTCAATGCCGTTATTGTCAGTTATGCCATACTCACCAGGAACCCTGTTAATATTCAATCCACATCCAGAAAGCTGCTGGCATATGTCATCGTCATTATGGTTTTATTCGGGCTTACTTCTGCCCTTGTTTATGCATATCCGCTATTATCTTCCCAGTTCTCGGATGTTATTATCATTATATTATTAACTCTTATTTATACCTTTATAATATTCCTGGCATCGCCATTTATCCAAACGGTGAACATGGGAGTAGAATACCTTTTTTTCAGGGATACTTATAGCCACAGACGTGAATTGCAGGATTTCAGTAAAAAAACAAGCCATATCATTAACCTGGATGAATTGGCTAAAGAGATACTTCCGCTGATAGCTAATGCTGTCAATATACCTGCGGCTGGATTGATTCTTAAAAATAATAAAACAGGAAAATTCGAGACGCAGTATATTTATCCTGAAGACGGATTAACTGATGGCACCTGCATTTTTAAAAGAATATCTTTTGATACAGATAGCCCGTTGATAGCGTATATGAATAAAAAGGGAGTTCCCCTCAGTCCAGCACGTATAAACGAAATAGCAGAATTAAGCGTACTACCTCAATCCGAAAAAGACAATTTAACAGGTTCTAATATTCATCTTTTACTCCCTTTTAAAAGCCGCGATAAACTTATAGGTATCCTGGCTCTCGGCAATAAAAAGAATAATGCCGTAATGTCTCAAGAGGATATCGAAATTATTACTGATATTACCAACCAGGCCGGGATTATTATAGAAAACGCCCAGCTTTATACACAGGCTAGAATCAGGGCAAATACCGACGAATTGACCGGTCTGTATAATCACCGCCACTTCCACGAGCGGATTGATCAGGAAATAACCAGGGATTCCCGTTTCGGCGGCACCTTTTCCCTGATTATGATGGATGTCGACCTTTTCAAATCTTATAACGATATTTATGGTCATCTTGCCGGGGATAAGATGCTGCGCAAGATCGGCGAATATATTCAAAAATCCATACGCAGGATTGACATGGCTTTTCGTTATGGCGGAGAAGAATTCACTGTTATATTACCTGAAGCCCATATTGATGCCGCCTACAAGGTTGCTGAACGCATCAGAAAAACAATTGAATCTGAAACAAGCGCCAGGGCAATGCCTATTACCGTTAGCCTCGGTGTAGCTAACTGGCCAAAAGACGGGGTATTGAAGGAAGAAATTATCGGGAAAGCGGATGCAGCATTATACAGGGCTAAGCAAATGGGGCGCAACCGTACCAGCATGTCCAATGGAATCCAAAAACAGGATAGCGTCCTCATGACAGAAGAACTCAAAAAAAATCCAAAGGCATTGAATATCATTTATGCACTGGCAGCCACTGTAGATGCCAAGGATAGATATACATGCGGCCATTCAAGAAAAGTCAGCGAGTATGCAATCGCTATCGCTAATGCCCTTGATCTGGCTCCGGAGACAATAAACAATATACGTTCAGCCGGATTGCTTCATGATATCGGGAAAATCGGGGTGCCGGATTATATCTTCAACAAGGATGCCGGGCTTAACGATTATGAAAAAGAAATAATGAAAGAACATCCCAAACTGGCTGCTGAAATTCTGAGACATGTTGTTGACCTGGTCAGCTGCGTTCCGGCAATATTGCATCATCATGAGCGCTTTGACGGAACAGGATATCCGGCAGGACTAGAGGGGGATAAAATACCTATTGAAGCCAGAATACTGGCTATCGCAGACGCCTATGACGCCATGTTATCGCCAAGACCATACCGTAAGAAATTAAACTATCAGGAAGCCCTGGAAGAATTGAAAAAATGCGCCGGTGTGCAATTCGATCCCCATCTGGTGGAAATATTCATTGAAGTAGTCAATTCGAATAAGCATACTATCCGCTTGAAGGAAGCACTAAATCAGTAATTTTAGTTTTATTCGGTTGTAGTGTCTGAAGAATATTATTTTAAACGTAATTAACAATTGATTGGATACTATTACAGAATAGTACTGTAATTTTTATAATAGTGTTGATAAAAGCGCATGCTTGGAATTGTTTGAAAAGAGCGCTATCTTATTATAGAATTATAAAACGAATTTTTTTATTATCTCTTTTGTTACAGGCGGGGTGAATGTCCATCGACGAATTATGTATTAATACAATACGCGTACTTTCCATGGATGCTGTGCAGAAGGCTAATTCGGGGCATCCGGGAGCGCCGATGGGAATGGCACCAATGGCTTATGTTCTATGGGATAGATTTTTAAAGCATAACCCCCAAAACCCGCTTTGGATTAACCGCGATAGATTCATTTTATCCCCCGGCCATGCATCCGCAATGCTTTACTCCCTGTTGCATCTGACAGGGTACGATTTACCTTTTGATGAATTAACAAAATTCAGGCAGTGGGGAAGTAAAACACCCGGGCACCCGGAGCACGGTTGGACACCCGGAGCCGAAGCAACCACCGGTCCTTTGGGACAGGGTTTCTGCAACGGAATCGGCATGGCAATAGCTGAAAGATGGCTGGCCCAGCAGTATAACCGCCCCGGCTATAATATCATCGACCATTACACTTATGCCATTGTTTCCGATGGAGACCTGATGGAAGGCATCACTTCGGAAGCCGCTTCGCTGGCCGGTACACTGCAGCTGGGTAAAGTCATTTACCTCTACGATGATAATGATATATCAATCGAGGGCAGCACCGATATTACGTTTAAAGAAGATGTTGCTTTGAGATTCAAGGCTTACGGCTGGCAGGTATTAGGTCCTCTGGACGGGAACGATATTCAGGCAATTAACAATGCCATCAGGGATGCGCAAAATGAAACGCGGTATCCCAGCCTTATAATTTGTAAAACCATTATCGGCTGTGGAAGCCCCAATAAACAGGGCAAATGCTCATCCCACGGCCAACCGCTGGGTGTCGATGAGGTAGCGCTTACCAGAACAAATCTGAATTGGCAGTATTCGGAACCTTTTAAAATTCCCCAGGAGGCTATAAATCATTTCCGTAAAGCAACAGACAGGGGAAAAACAGAACAGGATAAATGGCAATTATTATTCGATTCTTACCGGGTTGCTTACCCGGATGAATACAAACATCTCATGGAGGATTTGAGCAGTGAATTACCGCAGGGCTGGGAAGAAGGGCTTGATAATCTTTTTACGGATGTTACAAACACAATGGCTACCCGCGAAGCCTCTGGCCAGATAATTAACCTGATTGCTCCGAAAATCCGTAATTTAGTAGGTGGTTCGGCAGATCTGGCACCTTCAATCAAAACTACAATCAATGATGCTGAATCCTTTTCAGCGGATTGTTATAGCGGACGCAACTTCCACTTCGGTATACGCGAACATGCCATGGGCGCCATTGCCAACGGGATGACTCTGCACGGAGGCTTAATACCTTTTGTTTCCACCTTTCTTGTTTTTTATGACTATATGTGTGCTGCCGTCAGGCTCTCTGCATTTATGAAACAGGGCGTAATTTATATTTATTCCCACGACTCAATCGGTGTCGGCGAAGATGGGCCCACCCACCAGCCGATAGAACAACTGATGGGATTAAGGATGGTACCGGATCTGGTTACCATCAGGCCGGCTGATGCCACAGAAACAGTCGAAGCATGGCGCATCGCCATAAAAAACAGGAACAATCCGACCGCTTTAGTATTTACGCGTCAAAAACTTCCCGTTATCGACAGGCAGTCAACTGCACCTGCCAGTGGTGTCAGAAACGGCGGATATATATTATGGCAGTCGTCTCATGAGCCTGACATAATATTAATTGCTACCGGTTCCGAGGTACACATCGCACTGGAAGCGGGCAGACTGTTAGATGAGCAGGGAATTGCATCCAGGGTAGTATCTATGCCTTCCTGGGAGCTATTCGAGGCACAAAGCGCCGAATACAGGGATTCGGTGCTTCCGCGACATATCAAAGCCAGGATTTCGATTGAGGCGGGGCTTACCTTTGGATGGGAAAGATATGTCGGCAACGATGGCATTGCTATTGGAATCGACAGGTTCGGGGCGTCGGCTCCTTACAGAGTTTTATATCAACAATTCGGATTAACCGCGGACAGAATGGTATCCGAAGCACATAAACTATTAAAAAATAATAAATGACCTAACTATTGCAGATGCTTGCCAGCCTGTGATAGCTTTCCGCCGGACTCTCCCGGCAGAAAACCGCGCTGCCGACACAAACCGAGTTTACCCCGGTTTTAGCGACTTCAAGAATATTGGCTTCCTTTATTCCGCCGTCTATTGCGATATGGACACGGGGATATTTATGCCGAAAGCCGATAATTTTATCCAATACACCGGGAATAAATTTACTGCCGTAAAAACCGGGTATTACCGACATAAACAAGACGGAGTCCAGTTTATCAATTAGAGGATTAAGTAATGTTGTACTTGTATCCGGATTGATAGCGACGCCGGCTTTCACTCCCGCCGCATGGATTTTATCGATTAATTCGATATGTGACCCAGTAGCCTCATAATGGAATATAATCTGATGAGCCCCGGCCTTTACGAAATCATCGATATAGCTTTGCGGATTGTTGACCATCAGGTGGGCTTCCCATTTCAATCCGGTTTTTATCTGTGATATATCTTCTGCCGAAATACTTTTTGAAGGAACGAACAATCCGTCCATAATATCTATCTGCACAAAATCGGTAAAAGCCTCGGCAACGTCCAGCATTTCTTTCAATGCTTCCGGATTATCCGTAAGTACTGCTGGAACAACTTTAACTTTATTCTTCAATTAATTATCCTCTAACTTCTTATATTTCCGGCAACTCGCAGAGTTCCATATTCCCCCACGCCCCAATACTGTCATCCTTGATGATAACAATGCCTTTCAGAAATCCGCTCTCTCTGGCATAATCCAGTACCGGATTAATATCGTTTTTTGATTTTACCATATTGCCGATAGCGGTGGCAGCGGCATCCGCCAGAGAAGCTGAGTCGGCTAAAGTTACAACAGCATCGGCTTTCCCGAAGCTTAAAGAGTGCCCAACCGTACCCGATGAAGTGCAAATACCCAGCGGAGTGGCATCGGCTTTTATCTCAAGCCCGTATTTCCCGCTAAGCGGTGAATTGCCGGCGTAAATAGCCACTGTTCTATTGCGTTTACTGCTTAAAAAAATGTCGCCGCCGTTTTCTATAATGACCTCATCGGAATATTTCATAAGGTCTTTGCCGACAAATTCCGCAATGGCACCGGCAACGGCAGCCATCGGGCCTACATCGAACTTTTGAGAAGCCATTGCCATATCTTTAATTATCTCAGGGCTGGTATCATTTATTATTAACGGTTTAAGGGTTGTTGCAAACTCCGGGTGATACGATATATATTCTTCTATTTGCCTTCGGTATTTCAGCACAGAATCCAGAGCCTGGCCATTTAAATCTGATGTCGTGCGTATATATAAATCTGTTTCTCTGACAATCACACTGTAAGAGACCAGATCTTTATCATGCACCCAACTGCGGTAAGTCCTCGGTTGATACATGGCATTAGAAATGCAACTCCATGGCTCTGAGAGGGCAGGCTTTCAAGCATAAACCGCAGGCAATGCATTTACCGGCATCGAAAGATATCAGGCGTGTTTTGAGGTCTAATTGAAAGGCTTTGGTTGGGCAAACGGTTACACATGCTCCGCAATGAGTACATCTGTCATCATTGCGTACTACGTTTTGACTGAGCGATTGAATATGTACGCCCGTCTCTGTAAGATATTTAACGCCCCTGTCATAATCAGTCTGCTGGCCTCGCAGTTCGAGAACCATCAAGCCCTGAGCATCCGGGATAATCGATGCTTTCATAATGTTTAATTCAAGGTCATAGTCTTTAATTAAATGATAGACTATGGCACGGTCCACAAGACGCGGCGGAAAATGTAATACAATTTTCTTAGAAACGATCATTGCTGCGACCTCTCTCAATATGACTATTCAATAACCGGGCGTTCTTTGAGCGATTTTGCCTCAATTCCGGATTCAAATCCTGGTAGTGATTGAACCGGCTCGGTTAACAGGAAACTTCCGCTCCTTATCCATTCTTTCAAGGTATCGGCAATCTTTAAAGCACGCGGATAACTGGAAAGAGAAGCAGTGGGTATCTGTTTGCCGTCGATTTCAATTTTGCCGCTCTTTAAATCGGCATAACTGACCTCCGCTATGATGTTGGGATTGAGATTCGGATAGTCCGATGAATAATCTATAATAGCCGCCTTAATATCGGCATCCGTAACTGTGGTATATTCAAGGATTTCTTCGGATAAAACAGGTATGGGAATGCCTACCCCGACTGTAAGAGTGCAGCCGTAACCCATCATGCTGGTACCCATCAGCCAATCCGGGCTCATTTGTTTTAAATCCCCGATCAGGGCAAGAGTACCTGCCCCCCTCGTCGGTACGCCTCTTTCATTTCTGGGTGCGGCCGGACTATGCTGGGTGCCCTGCCAGGCAATAAAACCGATACCCCCGCCCAGGAATATCCTGGTGCCGATCCCGATAGTTTTATAACAGGGGTCATTTAAAAGCGGGGATATTTGACCTGAGGTAGAATAATTTATATTCCCCATATTGGGTTTAAGTATCCCCATATAGGTATAGATTACCTTGCCAGAGGTATTAACAGCCACATTATAATTCTGGTAAGCATTGCGCGGATTAAATAATACCGCTTCGTTAATATCCTTGATATTAATCAAGGTATCCAGTTTCTTGCGCGGATAGCAATCC
>JAAYNN010000102.1 GCA_012520835.1 Dehalococcoidales bacterium | reverse complement strand
GCAAAATTGGTTCCGGTAACAGTTACAGCACTGCCGACATTACCGGTACTGGTACTAAGCGCAAGGATAGAATTTGAAGTAATTTCAAATGAAGTGGTAGCGTTAATTGAATTTGTTGTTTCATCTTTTACTAAAATATCATAAGTGCCGGAGGCTAAAGACGCTGGTATAGTAATTATATAAGTCAAACTTCCTGTGATGTCAGTTTTATCTGAGATAGTTACAGAATCATCATCATCAAGTTTTATGTTTCCGATAAATATGTCCATATTACTGCTTCTCAAGAAACCCTTGGCATAAACGATTACGTTATCTCCACCCCGACCGCTGCTTTTGTTTAGCATTACAGATGGCGTTACAGTAAATTCAAGAGTTTCGCTAGCAAGCGAACTTGCACCCTGAACCACAATATTATGCTTCCCATTTGTACTTTCAGGTATGGCAAATGATAGCTTGAATTTTCCATCAGAACCAACATGGTCGCTACCGGATATAAGATTGTTTATTGGAATAGAATTTGCTGGATTATGGAAGTAATTAATATCAATATATTCGCTTTTTGCAAAGCCTTCACCCTGAAGATTAACAACCGTTCCTACTGGACCAGTTGTTTTATCTATATTCACATCCGCTATCCCAACAACTTCAAACTCAATCACATAGAGTATTTTTGTAGTTGGAGTTCCAGGCCCATTATCATCATGATTGTATTTCACCAAATAAAAATAATAAATACCTCCGTGTAGCTGTGTTAAAACCTCATCGCCATCCAAAAGAGCGGTAGGTATTACAAGGTTGGCTATAAAACTATCCACCGGCTGTATATGAATAAATTCCTGCCATTCTTTATACCTAGTAACCTCAACACCTATATTATCATTTACTAGGGCTTTTTGGTCAGAAAAATAAACGCTAAGATAGGCCTTAGACTCACCCTTGCCTGATATATTAACAGTATCACCTACAACACCGCGTGCCTCACCATAATACGGAGAACCAATTCTGCTGTTAACAACTTCAGCAGAGTCTACTATCGCCGCCGAAGCAATGGATGCCGGAAGCGCCGCAATAAGTAATGCCAGGGTAACAACCACTCCCAGCACCCG
Organism: Dehalococcoidales bacterium; assembly: GCA_012520835.1. Classification (GTDB taxonomy): domain Bacteria; phylum Chloroflexota; class Dehalococcoidia; order Dehalococcoidales; family UBA5627; genus UBA5627. The sequence continues at coordinate 2,869 of JAAYNN010000102.1, read as the reverse complement.
CAAAATTCCCTTTTTCACTAATTTCCTCCCCAATAATTTCTGATTTTTTAGCCTCAAAACGATGTATCGCTTTTATTGTTATCTAGAATAGACTGATACAACATTTTTGTCAAGCTAACTCATTCGTATTTTATAACGTCTTCAGATATAAAAAGTTAGGCCTCCCGAGATAATATTTTTTACTATGCCGAAAATGACATGATTCCCTTGACCTTTTTAGAACATATGTGCTATTTTAATACCACTCGGCAGGATATGAGCTGAAGGAATTGATAACGGAGTTGTAAAAAATGGAATTGGAATCACCGCTTGATGCTGAGCTGGATTTACTCCCCGAATACTGCCATTACCGCGACGAAGGCTGCGAACTGGCTGCGTCCTGTTTGAACTGCCCTTTCCCAGAATGCATCTTCGAACAACCCGGCGGCAAACGCAGGCTGTTAATGGAACAGAGGAATAATGAAATAGCCCGCCTGTTCAAAGATGAAAAAAAGAGCATTAAAGAACTGGCGCTCCTTTTTAAAGTGAGCATCCGCACTATTCAACGGGCGCTCAAAAAAAGCTGAAAACTTTAGTACTACAAGAGATACGATAGATGAATAAAGAGGTATTTTATTCTGTCATCCTGAAGTCACGAGGGGTGACTGAAGGATCTGGGGGGTGGGGAGAAATGAGCCTTCCGTTCGCCCAGAGCCTGGCGAAGGGTCAAATGAATGGAAGAAAATATATTTACTAATCGACGCCGTTATGGTTCGACCAAGCTCACCACGAACGGCTTAGTAATATCCGAGCATCCTGAGCCTGACGAAGGACACGAATTCAGTATGACAGGTTTTTAAACAAACAAGACAAAAGGAGAGCTATGGCAAACGATAATTTCAACCCGGCACAACTGGAACGCATGGATACAGAACGCATCAGGAATTACCGGCAGATGCTGGATTTCTACAACGGCAGCCAGTGGCAGAGCCGCTGCAACCGCAGCGAAAAGCAGCTTACTTTCAACTATGCGCGCGCGGTTATCGACAAGGTCACCGCCTATATGATGGCGGGCGCACACTGCATCGTGAAAGCCGTAGATGAATCTGAACATTCAAAAGAAAAAGTTTTAAAGGCGGAACGGGCTTTGCAGCAGGCTTACACCGACAACACCATGGAGCAACTGGATTTCGATACCGAAACCGATTGCGCCATACTGGGCGACGCCTGCTATAAAGTGACCTGGGATAGCATAAACAGGCGCGTGCGGGTGACCGCTCCCGATGTATCCGGCATCTACGCCTGGTGGCAGGGCGACGACATGTCAAAAATATGGCGCGTCGCCTCCTGTTACAGCCTTACCGCCGAAGAAAGCACCTTGCTTTACGGTATCAACCCGGCAGCAAAGACTGTAAAAATCGTCGAGCTGTGGACGGACAGACTGTTTGAATTGTGGTTGGATAACAATTTAGTCGAGAAGAAAGCCAACCCCTACGGCTTTATCCCTTTCGTCATTTTCCCCAACCTGCGCGAACCCAAAAAGTTCTGGGGGAAATCGGATATTGTGCAGCTGGCGGAACCGCAGTGTGAACTCAACCGTGCCATGAGCCAGCTTTCGCGCATCCTGGAGCTATCCGGCAATCCCATCGCCGTGCTGGAAAACGTGGAGCAGTCCGAGGATATCGCCGTCAGCCCGGGGGCGGTCTGGAACATCCCCGAAGAATCCAGAGCCTACCTCCTGGATTTATTGCAGGGGGGCGGAGTCAACCTGCACATCGAATATATCAACCTGCTCTACCGCACCCTGCACGATCTCGGCGAATCGCCGCGCGCTACCTTCGGCAGCACTTCCGGCAATACTTCGGGAATAGCTCTTGAAATCGAGATGCAGCCGCTCCTGCAAAAGGTCTGGCGCAAGAGATTGATTCGCAGCAGCGTTTATTGCCAGCGTAATAATCTCATCCTGAAATTGATATCGAAATATACGGGGCAGGACTTCGGCAATTACAGGCTGCAGATGGCATGGAGCCCGGTACTGCCGCGGGATATGGCAGGGCTGGTTTCCAATGAACAGATACTGGTGCAGAACGGCATCCATTCGCGGCGCACCGCCATGTCGCAAATCGGCGTCAAAGCACCCGAAGCCGAATTTGCCAGCTGGCTGGAGGAGAGGGCTGCCATATTGAAAATGAATAACGAAAATAATACCAGAACTGCCGGTAAGATGCGTGAGAGAGCAGGGATAAATACCGCAGCGGAAGGGATTTAAAAAACAGCGGAGGTCTTGAATTGGAAGCAGAAACGAAAACACATGAAAATATCACCAATCATGAGGAGGCAGAAAGCAGCGAAAAGGGAACTGGCGAATTAACGTTAAGGATTGAACAACTGCAGCAGGCAGCCGCCGAAAAAGACTGCGTAATCAACGTGCTGGAGCAAAATCTGAGCGAGGTAATGAAACAGCAAAAAGAAAGCGATAGCAGGCTGGCATCAGCCGTTAACAGCTATATGAAAATGATAAGGGAAAACAATGCGGATATACCTGCGGAGTTGATAAACGGCAGCAGCATCGAGGAAATCGACAATTCGCTTGCTATGGCCAGAATACTGGTCGGGAAAATCCGCCAGGGGTTGGAGAGTGAAATATCAGCCGCCCGCATCCCAGGCGGCGCTCCGGTCAGGGGCGAACCGGACATCGCCGGCTTATCCCCTATAGAGAAAATCAAGTACGCCATGGGGAGGAAGCAGTGATTATTTCCCGCCGTCCCCGCAAAGACAGTTATCGTACAACTTTTAACAGATAAATAACAAATATAAAAATAATATTCGGTAATAGTGTCCTGCCAATTGTTAATTACGTTTAAAATACTATTCTTCAGACACTACAATC
>JAAYNN010000101.1 GCA_012520835.1 Dehalococcoidales bacterium | reverse complement strand
TAAAAAACCATAGGGATTGGGATTAAAACAAACAACAGCAATAAATTTATCTTTTACTGGAATTGTATACTGGCAATTTTCCACATGGTAGATATGCCACGCATCGACCATGATTGCTTATTCGACACCACTATTCGTTAAATACTCTATTAAATCCTTTGAATCGGTTAGTGTTTCTGCAATACTTCTGATAGGAATATCGATACTTCGCTTTTCACCTCTATTATTCCATGCACTCTCCCATGCAAGATCATGGGAATCAGGTCTCATCTTCTGCGGTGACTTATTATAAGTTGCTATAGTGTGGTCTAAACATTCGATATCTGATTCACTAAGATAATCCAGGTTTGCATCGCGTAATGGAATAACAGCATTACCATCTACTTTTAGTTCATCAGAAGGTTTTTTAGCAATTTTTTTCAAAAGATCATAGGCCTTGGAAGGCGTAGCGCCTTCTTGCATAGCCGTATACGATTCGCCAAATATAAATCTCCCATATTTATCAAGACACATCTTATCTGATAAATAAAGCATTTTACAAATACTATATTTACAAGAATCAGATATTCTATTAGCAAGATATAATATAGTTTCAACTGCTTTAGTTTCATCAAAGTTAAAAACTATGTCTGTTTTTGCCATAACATCACCTTTATTAAAACTATATCATTTAATACACTATTGTCAATATAATTTTATAAAAATAATGAAAATAAAACCGACAGCTGCTACCCCATCCGGCGGATGACGGCAATCACCCTGCCCTGTACTTCGACGTTGGCGGGGCTGGCATAGATGGGCTGCATCTGGCTGTTGGCCGGCTGCAGGCGGATTCTGCCCGATGATTCAAGGTAGAACTTCTTGAGGGTAGCTTCCTTCTCGGATTTTAACCAGACAGCGGCGGTTTCTCCGTTTTCAACCGTGTTTACCGATTGCAAGAGGACGATATCGCCGTCGTTGATGAGGTCTTCTATCATCGAATTGCCTTTCACCCTCAGGGCATAAACCCCTTCGCGGCCGCGGATAATATCGCGGGTGACCTCGATGGTTTCGACATTCGCGGCTACATCCCAGGCATCGTTATCGGGAACAGGTATCGGCTGTCCGGCGGCAATCAGGCCAATGACGGGAACATTCAGCCTGTCTGTCTCTTTCAAAAACGAGGGCAGTTCGATACCGCGCGACACTTCCTTGTGCCGGCGGATGATACCTTTTTTCTCCAGCAGCCTGAGGTTGTAATCGGCAACCGAGGTCGAACTGAGAGCGCAGCCGGCCACGATATCGCGCACGCTGGGCGGGAAGTTGTTTTCCGCCCAGAAATCGCGGATGAAAGCTATCATGCGCTGCTGCCTGTCCGATAATTCCTTAGTTTTCACTCATATAACCCCACAAGAACATCTGTTCTGTTATTTTAGAACAAAGAAAGCATACTGTCAATGAAATGGTGCAAAAAATCAGAAAAACAATCAGCTGCCGAATATTCGGCAGCTTTTAAATTGCGATTGGATGATATGGCAGCAAGCTCTATTTGGCAGAAGCAGCAGCCTGGGCCTTGTTAAGCCTCTTTTGCAGCCTTGATTTGTGGCGGGCGGCATTGTTCGGGTGAACAACACCCTTGCCGACGGCTTTATCCATTGTGCTGGCGGCGGCTTTAAGATCTTCCGCAGCTTTCTGGAGATCACCTGAGGCAATAGAATCTTCCGCTTTCTTCAAAGCGGTCTTAGTCTTGCTGACGTTAATTTTGTTTATAGCTTTTCTTTTCAGCGCTATTCTCTGTCGTTTTTCAGCTGATTTAGTATTAGCCAAATTCGTCCTCCTGAATCTGTTTCACATTATACAATAAAAACTATTATAAGACAAAAAGTCCAAGTATTTTGGATAATAATTACATCAGCGGTTTCTGTTTGGCAGAAGCATCCTCGCCCACGCGATTAATATTCAACACCCCCCTTATTCCTCCGATTTTGGACAGAATGCGGGAAAGATGTGCCAATCCCTTGGTTTCTACGGTAAGAAGAACAGTTGTGGTGCGGTCATCGTGTTCGGTTACATTCATGCTGAGGATGTTGACCTTGTCTTCGGCAATTATCGTAGAAATATCTCTTACCAATCCCACCCTGTCCCAGGCATCTACCTGTATGGTTACCGGGTACTGGGCTTCGGTCTGCCCCCACTCCACCTCGATTAACCTTTCTTTTTCGTCTTCGTTGATGATATTAAAACAATCACGACGGTGGATGGTAATGCCGCGGCTGCGTGTGACATACCCCACGATATCGTCACCCGGTAGCGGATTGCAGCAATGCGCCAGGTTGGTTAAAAGTTCGCCCACACCCAGCACCTGCACTTCGGATTTTATCGGTTTTGAGGGAGCTATTTCGGGGACTACGCGCGGCTGTTCCTGCTGCGCCGCCAGTTTTAAAGCAATGGTTTCGACATTGATGCCGCCGTAACCGATGGCTGCCAGGAAATCATCGACATTGGAATACTTGAAGTATTTAGCGATGGACTCGCGGTCGGTATATTTTAATCCGAGTTGTTTCAATTCCTTGTCCAAAAGCAGGCGTCCCTGCTCGATGTTGTCTCCACGCTCCTGCTTCTTGAACCATTGGCGGATTTTTTCAAGAGCATGCGATGTATGCACATATCCCAGGTGCGGGTTCATCCAGTCGCGGCTGGGCCCCTTATCGCGCCTGGTGGTAATGATTTCCACCATATCACCGTTATTCAGCCGGTAGTTTAACGATACCAGCCGGTTATTTACCTTGGCTCCGATGCAGCGATGCCCCAGTTCGGTATGGATGCGATAGGCAAAATCCAGCGGGGTGGCGCCCTTGGGAAGGTCTTTTACTTCTCCTTTGGGAGTGAAAACAAATACCTGGTCGATAAAGATATCGGTCTTGACGGACTCGAGAAATTCCTCCGTCCCGCTCAGCTCGCGGTGCCAGTCGATCAACTGGCGCAGCCAGCCAATTTTCTCCTCATAAGGCGAATCGTCTTTCTTGCCTTCCTTGTAACGCCAGTGAGCGGCAATACCGTATTCATCCATATGGTGCATTTCATGAGTGCGGATTTGAATTTCGATCGGGGTGGTGCCGAATGCCATCACTACTGTATGCAGTGACTGGTAGCCGTTCGGCTTCGGATTGGCAATATAATCATCGAAAGCTCCCGGTACCGGATGCCACATGCTGTGCACGATGCCGACGGCGTTATAGCAATCCTGTACAGTATCCACCAGTACCCTCAAAGCAAAGAGGTCGTAAATATCGTTGAACTGCTTCCCCTGTGCGGCGTATTTATTTATTTTCTGATTGATGCTGTACAGATGCTTCGGGCGGCCGGTTATTTCAGCCTTAAAACCCAGGCGCTCGAATTCCTTTTTAATAATATCGATTACTTTTGCAATAAATTCTTCGCGCTCGGTGCGCTTGCCGGCTACCATTTTGGCCAGTTGCTCATACCGCTTCGGGTCGAGGTAGCGGAAAGCCAGGTCTTCCAGTTCCCACTTCAATTCCCATATCCCCAGCCGATGCGCCAGCGGGGCATATATTTCCATGGTTTCATGGGCAACATGGCGCTGTTTTTTTTCCGGTAAAGCCGCCAGTGTACGCATATTATGCAGGCGGTCAGCCAGCTTGATAAATACCACGCGCAGGTCCTCTGCCATGGCTACCAGCATTTTCCGCAGGCTCTCGGCCTGCTGCTGGCTGTCGGCAGCACTGCTCTTGCGAGACACCCCCTCCGGCAACTGCAGCGAAAGCTGGCTTAGTTTGGTAACGCCGTCAACCAGTTTGGCTACTTCGGCGCCGAACCTGGTTTCAATCTCGGGAAGCGGAATGTCGCAATCCTCACAGACATCGTGCAGCAGGGAAGCCGCCAGCGCGCTGGAATCCAACTGCAAATCGGCCAGTGTAATTGCCACCTGCAGCGGGTGTTCCAGGTAGGGTTCGCCCGACTCACGCAACTGGCCTTCATGCGCCTTTTCGGCAAACTTGCATGCCTCTCCCACCAGCGATAGTTTCTCCGGCGGCAGATAGGCGGCAGCCTTCTGCAGTAATATATTGACCGTTGTGTTTTTTTGTTTTAACATAAGAGTTATACTTTCAGTATATTTAGTATAAAGGAACACAAGCAGGTTAGCAAAGTATTTCGGTTGATTCTTTGGCTGATCCGGTATTCCAGCCGGGAATAGACAGGAGCTAATGTGTATCAGGCACCGCGAGGAACAGCAGATATTCTACCCCAGGAACAGGCTTACTGGAGATATATAGAAGAAAAAGCCTCTGCCATATGCAGTTTATACGGATATGAGCGCATCGACACCCCGACTTTTGAAAGTACCAGGCTCTTTGCCCGCGGTATCGGAGACGGCACCGATATCGTCCAAAAGGAGATGTACTCTTTCAAAGACAAGGGAGACAACGATATAACATTGAGGCCGGAAGGAACAGCCTCGGTCTGCCGCGCTTATATCGAACACGGCATGGCCAACCTGCCGCAGCCGGTAAAACTATTTTATCTGACTTCGATTTACAGATACGAAAGGCCGCAGGCCGGAAGACTGCGCGAATTTCACCAGTTCGGCTATGAAGCCATCGGTGATGCCGACCCGGTAATAGATGCAGAAGTGATCGAAATGGCATGGCGCTTCTACCAGGCGCTGGGGCTTAAAAAAATATCGCTGATAATCAACAGCATCGGCTGTTCCGATTGCCGCCCGAACTATTTGGACAACCTGCGTAAATATTATGACAAATATGTTGAACAGCTCTGCAAAGACTGCCGGACAAGGAAGGAGCGCAACACCTTAAGGCTCCTGGACTGCAAGCAGCTTACCTGCCAGAAGTTTGTGGATAATGCCCCGAAGAGCGAGCATTTCCTGTGTGCGGCCTGTGCCGGTCATTTCAACCTGCTTAAAAAATACCTCGACAGGATGGAGCTGCCATATACCGTCGATCATAAACTGGTGCGCGGACTGGATTATTATACTAGGACGGTTTTTGAAATCCAGCCAGAAATCGAGGGCAGCCAGAATACCCTCGGTGGCGGCGGGCGCTATGATAACCTGATTGCTGAACTGGAAGGCAAACCCACGCCGGCCACCGGTTTTGCCGCCGGCACCGAGAGAATCATCCTCAATTTAAAAAGGGAGGGCATCGAAGTACCGCCGGTAAAGAAACCCTCGGTATTCTTAGCCAGCATGGGAGAAAATGCCCGGGAAGCGGCCATAAAACTGGCATCGGATCTACGCCAGGCCGGCATTGGCGTCATCCAATCGACCGGGGCTAAAAGCCTCAAGGCGCAGCTGAGACAGGCCAACAATCTCGATATGCAATTCGCAATCATCATCGGCGATGAAGAGGTGGCGGCTGGCACTGTCGTTCTGAAAGATATGAAAGGCAACAGGCAGGAGACGCTGCCGACAGACAGCCTTGCTGACAGGTTGACGGGCTAAAAACACCCTGCCAGCTTCTTATAGGTTGCCCCAAGCGATTCGTTGACCACCCTGATATCGGAAAGCACCGGCATAAAATTGTTGTCGCCGTTCCAGCGCGGTACGATATGAGTATGAATATGCTTATCGATGCCGGCGCCGGCTACCCTACCCAGGTTCATCCCCACATTGAAGCCGTCCGGATTCGAGGCCTTTTTTAACGCCGAGATGCATTTGCGCACCAGTTCGTAATGTTCCAGCATTTCCTCGGATGTTAAATCTTCGGGAGTCGCTAGATGCCGGAAAGGGACTACCATCAGGTGTCCGGGATTATAAGGGTAGAGGTTTAAAATGACAAAATTAAATTTTTCGCGGTGCACGATGTAATTTTCGGCGTCTTTATCCTCAGCCGGTTTTTGACAAAATATACAGCCTTCTTTATCTACATCGACTTTCTTGATATATTCCATGCGCCACGGCGCCCACAGATTTTCCATTTCATTCTCCTTGCAGGTTATTATGCTATTTTAAAATGTGTTTATGGTAAAGGTCAAAGGCTAAAACCAGATCGTTCGCTTCCTCAGTCATGCTGGTGATGCGCGGATATTAATAAAGCCGTTCGTGGTTGTCAAACTAATTGTCATGCTGAATTCGTGAGGGACGAACGAAGCATCCGGGGCGGGGATTTAAAGAAGCACTATAAAATTCACATCTGTAAGCAAAATCAATCTTGTCCTGTAACAATATTGCAACAGGGAATCGATTCCACGTATAATTAAGGCTTTGGAGGGTAATTTTGGCCTACCCGGACAGTATTCTATGCAACGTCACCAAACCCGCGCGTTATACCGGCGGCGAATGGAACAGCATCGTAAAAGACTGGCAGCAGACGGACATAAAAATCGCCTTAAGCTATCCCGATATCTATGAAATCGGCATGTCCAATATGGCGATACCTATTCTCTACGAGATTCTAAACAATCAGCCCGACGTTCTGGCAGAGAGGGTTTTCGCCCCGTGGGTCGATATGGCAGCCGCCATAAAAAAAGCCGGCATCCCGCTGCAAAGCCTGGAAAGCGGGCATCCCCTGAACGAATTCGATATCGTGGGATTCTCTCTCGGCTACGAACTCTCATATACCAACATCCTGAACATGCTCAGCTTGGCAGGGATTCCGCCATTATCCTTTGAAAGGACGGAAGAACACCCGCTGGTAATTGCCGGCGGCAACTGTACTTTAAACCCGGAGCCGATGGCTGATTTCATCGATTTCTTTGTAATCGGCGACGTTGAGGAAGTGCTGCCGATACTTTTGGACGGTATCCGGGACGGAAAACGCAACAAAGCGCCCAGAAAAGAACTCTTGAAGCATCTGGCGACCATCCCCGGCATTTACATCCCCTACCTTTATGCAGTGGAATACGAAGCGGACGGCACTTTTAAAAGCATCACCCCCCTTGTCCCCGAAGCCCCTCCGGTTATTAAAAGGCAGATTGTTTCCGAGCTTCCGCCGCCGGTGACCAGACCGGTGGTTCCCTTTATCGAGGCTATCCATGACCGTGCAGCCATTGAAATCAGCCGTGGCTGCAGCCGCGGCTGCCGCTTTTGCCATGCCGGCATGACCTACCGGCCGGTGCGCCAGCGTTCCCACGAAGAGGTGCTGGAGGCCGCCGGGGAGATTATCGATAACACCGGCTACGATGAAATCGCCCTGGTATCTCTCAGTACCAGCGACTATCATGCCATCGACGAACTGGTGGCAAAAATGGTTGAAAAATACGGCAGCAGGAATATCGCCCTGTCGCTTCCCAGCCTGAGAATGGTGGTGGATTCGGTAAAGCTGATAGATTCGCTGCCGACCAGGAGAAAATCGGGGCTGACCTTTGCCCCCGAGGCCGGCAGCCAGAGACTGCAGAAAGTCATCAACAAGTGCATACCGGAGCAGGAAGTGCTGGATACCGTTTCCGCCGCTTTCGAAAGGGGCTGGAAAAGCCTCAAGCTCTATTTCATGCTCGGTTTACCCACCGAAACCGATGAGGATATCAAAGGCATTATCGAACTGGTAGATAAGATTCGCGCTGTCGGCAGAAGCATGCCGGGGAAAAAACCCTCCCTGCGCCTGACATTATCGACCTTCGTGCCCAAACCGCATACCCCTTTCCAGTGGGCAGCCATGGACAGCGAAGAGAATATCAATCACAAGCAGAATATCCTGAAATGCGGCTTGCAGCGAAAAGATGTTGCTCCCTCATGGCAGGACTATCCGAAAAGCCTGCTGGAGGCGGTTATCTCGCGTGGCGACCGCCGACTGGGAAAAGTGATTTACCGCGCCTGGCAGAAAGGCGCCTGCTTCGACGGCTGGGGCGACCAGTTCAAGTTCAGTATCTGGCTGGATGCCTTCCGCGAGGAGGGAATCGACCCCTATTTCTATACCCAGAGGGAACGCCCGCTTGACGAAGCGCTGCCCTGGAGCCACATCGATAGCGGCGTTTCCGTCGATTTCTTGAAGCGGGAATATAAAAGGGCGCTGGAAGAGAAAGAGACTCCGGATTGCCGCTACCATTCCTGCAACGCCTGCGGCTTTGAAAAAGTTAGCAATCTATGTATAAATAAAAAATCTCAATTTCAAAAAGAGGGGGAAACAAACAAGAAAATGGTAAAAATCGACGAACAATCATGCATCGGTTGCGGAGCCTGCACGGATGTCTGCCCACAGAAAATTCTCTATATTGACGGCGGTGTCTGCAAGGTAACGGATGCCAGCAAGTGCCAGGGAGACAAGGCATGCCTGGACGTCTGCCCGATGGACGCTATTGAAGTTTCATAGAAAATAAATAATGACAATTCGAGGGGGAAGCCTGCAATGCTTCCCCCTTTTCAAAAAATTTTTCCTTGATTTCGGCAAAAATAATGCAACTTTTTGTCTTAAAATGGGTTATCCTTATAAGACATAATGGATTTAGAGAGCGAAAAAGAGCTGGTTTTCAGAGCGAAGACCGATGCAGATGCATTCGGTTTGCTTTATGATGAGTATTATCCGAAGGTATTCGGTTATGTCCTTAACAGAACAGCCAGCATAGAGACGGCGAAGGATATAACATCCGAAGTATTTCTCAAGGCTCTTCGAACAATTAAACGTTTCCAGTGGCGCAACATTTCCTTCTCTGCTTACCTGTATCGCATCGCCGGCAATGAAATCAAGAACGTGTACAACCGCAACAAGCAGCTGAATCTGATTAAGCAGGACATAATAATTTCAGAGATTATTAATGATGTCAGCGTTAACGCTGAAATAGCGCGCCTCGAAGCCGATATACAAAAACACGAAGACTTCCTTTTACTACATAAGTGCATAGTTAAACTACCCGGCATTTACCAGGAAGTAATTGTATTAAAATACTTCGAGAAAAAATCTCCCGGCGAAATCTGCGCCATACTGGGGAAACGTGAAGGAACTGTAAAATCCCTGCTGCACCGCGGACTGAAAAAACTTAAAAAATTGATGGAAGATAATGCAACTTTTTAGAAACTCAGCGGTTATCCTTTATAGAGGTGGTTGATGAAAAATGAGGATTTAATAAAAAAGTTGGAGAGCGCCCGGCTTCCGGAGGCCGAACTGCATACCCATCGAAGGCTCTTGAAAACGGCTTTATTGGAAAATTATGCATACGCCTCGAATAAAACGGCGACAGCCGCAAAAAGGAGAAGGATACCCATTATGAGCATAATAACCGGTTTTTTCAGGTCGGATAGACCTGCTTGGCAAAAAGCAATGGCAAGTACATTTGCAGTTATTTTACTTTTAATAACTGCCCTGGCAATTAACATGTCCCCGCTGGTAAGAGACTATGAAGCAATGGCAATGGAAGCAACTTTAAACGACCCGGAAGTAAAGGAGATAATTGAATATGGAGAAATAGACACTGATACACTCAAAATAGATGCTGTATTCGATATAGAAAACGGCATTAGATATTTTATCAGGATCGGCGAGGGGAAGATTGCTATTGTTGACCTCTCGAAGTGGACTTTTGCCAGTCAAATAGTTGACGTAATCGACATAGAAACAGTGCCGATAACCGACGCCAGTAAACAGAAGCTGGTAGGAATTGCAAGCACTAATCTCGAAATTAAAGCTATTTTAGAAAGTGGAGCTTCAATATACATGTACTATTTCGATTACATACCTGCTTATATGTCCAGCAGCAGTTTTAGTAATTTTGTGCATGAAACCGGAGGGGGAAGTCCGTTCTGTGTTAAGGATGAGGAAATAATTTCTGATTATTGGACTGAACTTACTGCACGCTTCTGGATAGAGTATGAAGGAAACAAGTATTTCGTTTTTATAGATATGCTGTCAGAGTCTATTTTATCGACCAGTTGTAGTCCGATTGACCAGGAAGTTACTACAACCATAGTAAAGTAATTTGTTCTCAAAGATTCAGAGGGTAAGGAGCTGCGGACAATACAGCAACATTTGAAGACCATATGACCTATTTCTTTGTGTTTTAATATGTATGATAAATGTATATTTAAATATAACTAACGGACATTATTAATCGCAATCTTATCTAAAAAGGAGTGGTTATGTTTAAAAAGAATTTTTTCATAGCGATTATCGGTCTAATTTCGTTACTCGTTCTTTCTACCTCAATCACTGTAATGGCTGAGCCAAGTGCAGAATTTATTAGCACAAGCAATTTGACTCTATCTGAATTTGAAGCTCTTTACCCGATGTCTGCTGAAGCGGAAGCAGCTATAGTACATGTAGTTCCACAGGTTCCTGTTACAATTAATGGCGTACTTTATAATCCAGAAGATATTAAGCTTTTTAACGGCCAACGTTTGCATTTTACTCTAGATAATGAAGGGAATCTGTATGCATTCACATCTGCTAAGGATTTAGAGAAATTCATAAACAATGAGTTTGGGCAATCCGAATTGATTAATAACAATAATGGAGCAACCAGAGCCGCTGTAGCACTTTGGGAACATATTACTTATCTTGGTGATTCAATCAGTCTAAGTGCTAATGAAGCAAGAGCTTCCTTTGGTGATTTTAATGATAAAGCTTCATCTTTTGTAGTAGGTCAAGGCCTTGATAGCGGTGTTATCTGGGAACATGAGAATTTTGAAGGGGATTCTTTCACCAGACCAGGCGGTACTGCCATTCCTTTCCTAGGTCTATATGGATGGAATGATATAGCATCCAGCGCAGCACGTTTTGATTAATCGTCCACACTTACTATAAAAATCGCATCATATCCGAGGCAAGTGTCGGGAGTAAAATCACAAAAGGGGGCTGACTAATCGT
>JAAYNN010000100.1 GCA_012520835.1 Dehalococcoidales bacterium | reverse complement strand
GTTTGCAGTCACGGCTGCATCTATCGCGACAGCCGCAGCGAATGCTATCAGCCAGATGATTTCGATAATGTCAGGGCTAAGGAGAATGCTTTAGCCGTTATCGAACGCGATTTGAAATCCAGGCGCAGAAAAGGAATCGTAGGCGTAGGCGCCATGAGCGATCCTGATAACCATTTCGAAAAGCAGCTTCAGCTTACAGGCGGGGCGCTGAATATCATTAATCGTCTCGGATCTGGTGTATGGATTTATTATCAATACCTGTTCTTCGCTTGAACAGGCGTTTCCCGTATTTCTGGAAGAGTACCGCCAGCAAAACGATGCTGATGCCGACAATCCCCAGAATCAGCGGGAAGAGCGCCGAGCCCTCGAAAATATCGAAAACCAGGTTGAAGATATACAGATATATGCCAATAATGGCGAAAACCATAAACATCACTTCGCGCAGGAAGAGGCTGATGGCGCCGATTACGATGTATATCGCAAGATACAGCAATCCGAATAAAATACTTTCGCTTTCGAAAAAGAGAATCGAAAAGGTAAGCAACAGCCAGATAAGACCGTACAGTTTTATCCAGAAAGCATAATTTTTCAATCCTTTCAATGTCATCCAGATGCCGCAAAGTATAAATAAGGCGCCGATGACAGCGCTGCTTTCGTTGAACAGGAAGTGTTCACCCCATATTACCTGTACCAAATCGATAAGCGTTAGGTGTGCAAATCCGGCCACTAAAAGGGTAATCAGCGGGAAGCGCGTATAATAAAGCACCGCAACTGCCGCGCCAAAGCTGACTAAACCCATCACCAGCACGGCAAATCTCAGTTCGTAGAATGATGCTCCGTCAGCCCAAAAACCGCTCATGCTGCTGATTGTATAAACCAAAAGCGGCAATATTGCCGTGGCAACGAATATCAGCAATCCGCCGGCTAAATCGAATTTTTGCGAAAAGCGCAGCCATAATCCGAGGCCTCCGGTAACCAAAAGGGCGATAAGGGCAACGGCAAAGCGAGCTGCCTGAGATAAATCATCCCAGTTCATGCCGATAAAAAGCGTAAACGAAAGTAAAGCCAGGAATCCGCCGAAATAATAGAGCACTGTAACCAGATTAAACCCAGCCTTTTTTTCGGCGGCAGGTTTTACTTCCAGGTTTTCCTGCTTGACGATAGCTTCAAATTGCTGCTCAGTTATGAGCCCCTGTTTTTGCCATCGTTCGAGGTCGTGAATATCGAAGCTGTTTTTACTCATATTGAATCACCATTTTTTGTATGTGCCTATTATGGCATCTGTATTTCTTAAAATCAATTGTTCCATAGTTGACACAAGAAGTTTTCTTAAGAATTATTTGTAATACTGATGTTGTAAAAAAATAGTAAAAAAATGTTAAAAAAAATTAATGTAAATGAACAAATATATGCTATAATAAGATAGTTATAAAAGTAACAATAAAGTAACACAATGGTTATTTGGATAACAGAATAATAAACTGAAGTGAAGCGGTCCGTATAATCAATGTACTATCCTTGCAGGTAAATGGGGGATAAAGAAGGCAGGTAATGGTAGAAGTATTTAATTCAGAGTTGCCCTCATTCGACTGCAGGTTAAAAGCACGCAAGGGTGTAAATGACTATTCGGCATGGAGGACGCATATGAAAATTCTGATTATCGAAGATGACGAAAATATGGTCGACTATATTAAAAAAGTATTCAATATCGGTTGGCCTGAAGCAGAGTTTATATTTGCGTATAAAGGTAAAGACGGTATCAACCTGGTCGAGAGAGAAATGCCGGATGTGGTGCTGCTCGATCTGGGGCTGCCCGATATAAGCGGATTCGATGTACTCAAGCAAATCCGCCATCATACCGAAATGACTATTGTACTGATAACGGTAAGAGACGATGAGTCGGATATTGTTGAAGGGTTGACGCTCGGTGCCGATGAATACATCATCAAACCCTTCAGGCAGCTGGAACTGCTGGCGCGCGTCAGGGCTTTGACTCGCAGGAAGATGACCTTAAGTGAAGACCTGTCAATCAGTTACGGCCCGTTGAAATTCGGAAAATCCATTCGTGAGATTATCTATAAAGACAGGGAAATAGGGGTTACGCTGACCGAAGGGCGCATCCTTCACAAGCTTATCAAGAGCAAAGGCAAGGTGGTAACATCGGATGACATTGCAAAACTGATATGGGGAGAACGTTTCCACAGTTCGATAAACGTCAAATCCTATGTTCACCGTATTCGCCAGAAGCTGGAAAACGACCCGGCCAATCCTTCCCTTATCATAGATGAACAGGGAGTCGGTTATTATATAAAAATAGCGGATAATTAAACAGGTTTGTTTTCAAATAAAGCCGTCCGATTTAAAGTAGAAAACTTAATCAGACGGCTTTTCCGTTTCTTTTAAAGAATGTTTTGTATTTCCTTTTCCGGGAATCTGTTATATTATTTTGTAAGACAACTATGCTTAATCTGACATTACAGATAAATTAAACAGTTAGTCTTCCGCTATCACTACGAATCGAAAAGTGCCATTTTTACATAGTCATCAGCAAAATCAATAATTGCCTGTTTTTCATATAGCGGTTGATGCTCTGTTATCACTTTTATTATCCATTTGCGGCTTTTCCTTACAACCTCCTCCCAGATATGCCTTTTACTGCCATGTTCTCGTTCCAAATACCGAAGAACCAGGGCTGTAGATAATAGTTTAAACTTATCGATTGAGCTGTCAACATGTATTTTGGATGCAATTGATTTCAACTCTTCTAAAGTCGTATTCAGTATTTGGGCAAAGTTTTCGTCTATAAGAAATCCGCCGGTTGCTTTCTGTAAAGAAAGAATATGCAGGAACAGGAAATTGCTATCGGCATTATCGCAAATATCATATTTTCCCAGACTATCTGTACGGGGAATACCGCTGGTTGAACGCATG
>JAAYNN010000099.1 GCA_012520835.1 Dehalococcoidales bacterium | reverse complement strand
GATATCGTTAATAAAACAGTTAAAAAGAAAATATATTTACGCATGCTTTCCTTATATAACATTACAGATATTTTTCAGGTTTGTAAAGTAGTGTGTCAGAAAGAGATAAGTAAAAACAGCAAATCTGACCGGCAACCGTAGATAATTTAGATTATGATAGAAAATATACTCCCTGTCAAATCATCCAGCAGTATCAGAAAGAGCAGCGTTTTCCAGTTTCCGGAATGTTTATCCGGTTTTTCTTGTGCCAGTACAGGAAAGAAGTAAAATATTTTAAGTGGCATAGATAAAAACATCCCAGAAGCACGGAATCATCAGCGGCACCACGTGAAGCGTTTTGTCAACGGTTTTTCCATTAGATTAGCAGACTGAAATGACAACATTGTTTCATTTTCTTAAACAGAAACCTTTTTATTGACTTTCATATTGTTTAATGTTATCTTTAATTATATGAAAGGTTGGTGAGATTATGACGATTGAAATTGTCCCTGAATGGATGGTAAATCTCGAAGATGAAGATATTGTATTCATCAAAAAATTTCTACTGGCTTCGGGCTCGTTGAAAGAAGTTGCCGGTCAATACGGTGTTACCTATCCAACGGTTAGGCTGCGATTAGACAGACTTATTCAAAAAATCCAAATAAACGAAGACACAAGTAACGAGCCGTATATCGCTTTGATTAAAAGGTTAGCCGTGAACGAAAAAATTGACTTTGATACGGCTAAAATTCTAACAACTGAATATAAAAAACTGAAGAAGGAGACGGAATAAATGAACATCACAACAAATGTCTTTATTGTATTGGCAATCATGGTTGGAGGAATATTGTTGCAAATTTTCCTTTCAAAAAATGAAAGCAAGTGGTTTGGTCTGATACTGCCATTTATTACCTTTTCCTATTCACTGTTGATGGTATTTTCGATTGCATTAACTGATGGTATGACATGGTGGGATACCTGTGGAGTAGTAGCATCTACTCTCTTTATATCGAATATACCGACCATTATTCTTATAGCAATTTACTTTGGATGTCGTGAAAAAATCAGACAGAAAAAAGCCCTTGAAAAAATGAACATACAGGATTTGGAATAGGAGGTTAAAGCATGCAGAAGAGAAAAAGCATTTCGATTATCCTGGTTGCTATATTGATAATTATAGCAATTATATATTACTTTACCCCGAAAACATTCGGTCAAGTAATCAATCCGTCAGATGTAGATCACATAAATGTTTTTGACGGGAATACGGGCGTGGGATTTACGATTGATAATCCAGAAGATATTAAGTATATCGTAGAGAATATTCAGAGTAAATCCATGAGAAGAAGCGGGATATCCATTGGTCGTGTGGGATACCTTTTTTCAATCACTTATGTAGACAGCAACGATAAAGCGATTGTGTCTACTTTCTTCATAAATGGAGAAGATACGATTCGAAAAGACCCATTCTTCTATCGTTGTGATGGCGGATTATGTGTTGATTACCTGGAAGAACTTGAAAATAAGTTAGGAGATTGAATCCCAGTTTTGGGAGCGGTTTAATTTAGGATTATGCAAGACGGCGGGATAAGAAAACTATCCCGCCAAGCTTTCTTTTACAATTCCATATCCTGCTTGCGTGTAGGCTGATCTTTGTTGTTTTCTTCCCGCGAAATGTTGTAAACACTCTTGCGGATTTGCTCCACTTCCTTAACTTCGTCTTTCAGTGTGTAATACCTGCGAGATAGCTGTTGTCCTTCAGTATTCAGCTTGCCACACTCCGCTTTTATTGAATAGAAATAGCAATATTTATATCTTCGGCTTCTTCTTGTGCCAGTCGGTAGCCTGCTGGTAGGCATGGGCGGCTTTCAGGATGTTCTCCTCGGCGAAGGGTTTGCCGATAATCTGCAATCCGATGGGCAGCCCGTCGGCAAATCCGGCCGGTATGGTGATGGCCGGCACGCCGGCAATGTTGACGGGAATGGTGAAGGCATCCGAAAGATGCATCTGCACCGGATTCTGCGCTTTTTCGCCGATTTTAAAGGGTACGGTGGAGGTGGTGGGGGCCACCAGCGCATCGTATTTTTCGAATGCGTTATCGAACTCGCGGCGGATAAGCGTGCGTACTTTCTGCGCCTTGAGGTAGTAAGCATCGTAGTAATCGGCTGAGAGGGCGAAGGTGCCCAGAATGAGACGCCGCTTTACCTCGGGTCCGAAGCCGATTTCACGCGTCTTTTCCATGGCTTCCCACATGTTATCGGTATCCTTGTAGGAAAAACCGTATTTTACGCCGTCGTAGCGTGCCAGGTTAGCCGATGCCTCGGATGGCGCGATGATATAGAAAACTGGCAGCGCATAAGGGGTGCTTGGCAGCGATGCGTTCCAATCGACAATCGCTCCCAGTTCCTCGAATTTGGCAACGGAGGCCTTGATGACATCCTCGACCTCTTTCTGCATACCGTCCACAAAATATTCTTTGGGTACGCCGATGCGCATGCCCTTGATATCCCCTGTCAGGCATCTGGTGTAATCGGGCACCGGTAGATCCACCGAGGTCGAATCACTGGTATCGAATCCCGATATGGCATTCATCACCAGCGCCGCATCGGTAACGTCCTGCGTAAGCGGGCCGATCTGGTCGAGTGAACTGGCGAAGGCCACCAGTCCATAGCGGCTGACCCGGCCGTAGGTCGGTTTCAATCCGGTTACGCTGCAGAAACTGGCCGGTTGACGGATGCTGCCGCCGGTATCGGAGCCGAGGGCATAAATTGCTTCGCCGCATGCTACCGCTGCCGCAGAACCGCCGCTGGAACCGCCGGGAACGCGGCTCAAATCCCACGGATTGCAGGTGGTAAAGAAAGCCGAGTTTTCGGTAGAGGAACCCATGGCAAATTCATCCATATTCGCTTTGCCAACCATCACCATGCCTTCGGCATTTAATTTTTCTATCACTGTGGCGTTGTAGGGGGGAACAAAATTCTCCAGCATTTTTGAACAACAGGTGGTCTTAACGCCCCTGGTGCATATGGCATCCTTAATCATAGCCGGTATGCCGGTCAGTGGTTTGCAGCTGCCGGCGGCTATCATCTCATCAGCTTTCATGGCCTGTTCGAGAGCAAGGTCGGCAGTCACCGTTACGATGGCTTTTACATGCGGCTCGAGTTTTTCGATTCTGTCAAGGCATGATTTC
>JAAYNN010000098.1 GCA_012520835.1 Dehalococcoidales bacterium | reverse complement strand
TGGCATTCGCTTCAGTTCCGGCCACTCCGTCTATGCTCAGGGCTTTTACACTGGAATCAAGATAACCCATCGAGATATATCCGATGGCTTTCTTGTTTCCGGCGACGGTTGTTTTTAAAGCTCCGGTGGATGACTGCAGTATGGCAGATGCGGAAATAAGGGTTTTTCCCATTACCATTTCTTCGAAGGCAGCCCTGGTTCCCGAGCCCTCCTCGCGTGATACTATTACAATGTCTTCTTTGGCACCGCCGACTTCACTCCAGTTGGTGATTTCTCCGGCAAAGATTTGCTTGATTTGTTCGATGCTCAGGTTGGCAACCGTTTGTGCAGCATTGGTAACGACTGCAATGCCGTCATAAGCCAGGACGCTAGCAACCAGTCCTGATTTCTCGGAGTCTTTCAGTTCGCGTGAAGCAGCCCCGATATCCAGTGTTCCTTCCGAAGCCGATTTTATACCCACGCTTGATCCACCGCCGGTAACGGTTATTTCGATCTTAGGAAAGATTTCCTTAAAAGCGTTGGCTAAGGTTTCGGATAATGGCTGAACCGTGGTGGAGCCGCCGATGGTAATGGTGCCGGAAAGTTCGCCGGACTCGGTGATTGTTTTGGTCGTGGTTCCGGTTAGGGTCGTGGTTCCGGATGAGGTGATTGTTTTGGTCGAGGTTATCGTTTTTGTAACTTCTTTGGCGGTACAACCACCAAGCAGTCCTGTCAGTAGAACGACTCCCGTTCCTGCCAGAAATTCCCTTCTCGAAAGAATGTTTTTAAGTGTTTCCTTCAATTAATTTTCTCCCTTCTTTTCATTTTTATATTTTTGTAAATTAGAGATAGCTTTTCGAAAGTTCGTTGTTTATTTGTGTCCTGATGTTGATTTTTACCAGCACATCGGGATGTTGGTTAATCAGGTGCAGGATTCCCTCAGCGCTGGCAAGATTGGTGGCAAGGGGTACGTTGTGTACATCGCATAACCTCAAGAGTGCCGTAATATCGGGTTCGTGTGGCTGCGATTTGAGAGGGTCGCGCAGGAAGATAACTGCATCAACCACTCCGCTGGCTACCATGGAACCGATTTGCTGGTCTCCTCCCAGAGGTCCGCTCTGCATCAGAGTTACTGGAAGCCCGGTCTTTGACTGGATTTGTTCGCCGGTAGTCCTGGTTGCTACCAGGTGAAGATGTTCCAGCATCTCCATGTGGGTTTGCGCCAGTTCGACCATGTCGGCCTTCTTCGAGTCATGGGCGATAAGCGCCAGCGTAAATCTTTTCAATTCTTCTTTTTTCTCCTCCTTCATCATTCAACAATAATTGTAAAAGGCGATATTTAAAGCAGTTTTAAGGTTTTGTTAAAAACATGTTAAAAATCACATTTTATAAACCTTTATTTTGATATATTGTTATTGGCGGTTTATACCGTTAAAATGGACTGTCGAATACAGGTTAACGGAGGATAATTAATATGAAACAGCGAGATGGGATTAAAAATTGCCCGGGCAATCAGGGCTTAACATAAACAACGAAATCTTTATAAATGACAAAACCGCGCCATTGCTGTGGCACGGTTTTCTGTTCTCATGTTATTGAATTTTCTGTTATGAATCTATTTTGGCAATACTATTACCGACAGTCATACATTCTTCCGATACGCGGTTGCATTGTATTGCTATCTGCTCCAGGTGATGCGCCTC
This sequence comes from Dehalococcoidales bacterium, assembly GCA_012520835.1. Classification (GTDB taxonomy): domain Bacteria; phylum Chloroflexota; class Dehalococcoidia; order Dehalococcoidales; family UBA5627; genus UBA5627. The sequence continues at coordinate 6,302 of JAAYNN010000098.1, read as the reverse complement.
ATCATCCAGACAATTAGCCAGTGATTTCATTTTTTCTTCGTATTCTGCAAAAGCCTGTTTGATAATTTCCAGCAAGTTTAACCTTCCTTTTTTCTGCCCCCATACCATATTGTATTGCGAGGAACGAGTTGATCGTAACCGCCAGCAAGATTTGGCAGGCACATTTTAGTATTGGGAGACAATATACTACGTTCGCTGATTTATTGTCAAGTTGCCAGATATAAATTTTTATTAGTGCCATTCAATTGTAGTGGCTGAAGAATAATACTTTTTTATTTAATATCCCTGCCACCGTCATGATACAATTAAAAAATGATAATTCTGCCATCTATTACTGATATGAATATGAAGCGTCTGCAGGGAGAAATGGCGGCAATCGGAGAACCGGCTTTCCGTGCAAAACAGTTGCAAAGCTGGGCCTATCAAAAGTTGGCTGCTTCCTTCGATGAGATGTCCGATTTGCCGCTCTCTTTGCGCCACATTCTTAAAGAAAAAATCCGTCTCAGCACCCTTTCGCCTTACGGGGAACCCTGCCGCAATAATGACACAGTAAAAATGCTGTTTAAATTGGAAGACGGGAAAACAATAGAAGCTGCCCTGATGCATTATGCTGAATCAGCCGGAAAGGAACGGAATACGGTCTGTGTTTCGACGCAGGTGGGATGCCCGGTCGGCTGTCCGTTCTGCGCTACCGGCCAGCAGGGATTCGAGCGCAATCTGACAGCCGGAGAAATCATCGACCAGGTGCTCTATTTTGCCCGAAATCTTAAAGCGTATGGCGGAAAAGTCACCAATATCGTCTTTATGGGTATGGGCGAACCGTTAGCCAATTACGAGGCGCTTTTAGAGGCGGTTAAAAGCCTGAACTCGCCTGACATGTTCGGACTCAGCGCACGCAATATGACCATTTCGACGGTCGGTCTTGTTCCGCAAATAAACCGTTTAAGCCGCGAAAAGCTGCAGGTCGGGTTGGCGATTTCGCTGCATGCCGCCGATGATGATTTACGCAACCGGCTGGTGCCGGTCAATAAAAAGTATCCCGTTAAGGAACTGATGAAGGCCTGCCGTGATTACTTCGAGGCTACCGGGCGGCGCATAACTTTCGAGTATGCTCTGTTTGCCGGTGTAAACGATTCGCTGGCTCATGCCCGGACGCTGGCACACCTGCTGCACGGTTTTAACTGCCATGTCAACCTGATACCTTCCAATAATACCCCTGACAGCGAATACCGCGCTCCCGCTGCCGATGTCGTGCATTCTTTCAAGGAAGAGCTTGACAGGTTGGGTATAAATGCCACCATCCGCCATTCGCGCGGGCAGGATATAAATGCCGCCTGCGGGCAGCTGCGCAGCCGGTTTCTGTCTGATAAAAAATAAGGAGACTGCGGGTGGGCAATCTCCTCTTAGTTCGGCAGGCTCCCCATGAACAGTTTCATTACCCCGCCCCAGATGCCTCGTTCGACCACCACGAACTCGGCATGACAATTAGTTAGGCTACCACGAACCCAGCATGGCAATCATGAACTTCGTTGTGAGGAGTACCCACACAATGGTCATTCTGAGGCGAAGCCGAAGAATCTAAGGCTTATCGAATGGCATTTAGATGCTTCGCTGCGCTCAGCATGACAAGACTAAAAATGTCATCCTGAAGCCCCGACAAGTCGGGACTGAAGGATCTGGGGGGCGGGGAGAAACAACACAAGGGTATCTGCGGCAACAGGCGGTAGTATAAAAAACAGGTTATTTATCGGGGCATAATAAAGCCCTCTCCTTTTAGGGAAGAGGGCTTATCTTTTACTGCTGTTTGGCTTTGAACATCGGCAGCCAGTTGATGAAGCGGTGCCATTCATTTTTCTCCCATACTACCAGAAGCCCCGGCGCAATGAACAGGGAATCTAAAGTGCCGACAATGATGCCGATAAACAGTGTCCAGGCAAAGCTTTCGATGTTGGTGCCTATGAAGAGAATCAGAGCCAGTACGGTTATAACGGTAGTTAAGCTGGTATTTATCGAACGCGAAAAGGTCTGGGTGACGCTGTTATTGACGATCATTTCGAAGCTCGCTCCCGGATTAGCTTTAACGTTTTCGCGTATTCTGTCGAAGATAACAACGATGTTGTTGACACTGTAACCGATAACCGCCAGTATTCCGGTAATGAACATCAGGTTGACTTCTATATGCGTTATCATACCGAGTATGGCGAATATGCCGAGCACAATCAACACATCGTGCAGCAGGGCAAGGACAGCGCAAATACCGTAGCGGAAGGGCTTCGGCATGACGCGGAATGCCCAGGTAATATAAGCCATAATGCCTATCGCTGCCAGCACCAGGCCGATAACTGCCACCCTGGCGGTTCCGATAGCGGTTTCAGGCGGGATATCCTCGAAGCCTTTTTCAGTGAACTGGCCGAATGCAGCCGTCAAATTCGTTTTAAGCGTTTCTTTTTCATCGGCAGCCAGTTTTTCGGTACGAATAATAAAATCACCGCTGGAGGTGCCCTGTACAACCGCAGTCCCGTAACCGATAGAAGCCAGCTCCGATTCCAGTTGGTCGATGGTGACCGCCTGCTCGAAATTAAGCGTTAACCTTGAACCGCCGGAGAAATCCATGCCTATATTCAATCCTGCTGCCAGCAGCAAGACAATACTGGTTAACAGTGCAAATATGGAAATAGCAAGAAAGAGGAACCGTCTTTTAATTATATTAATCATGGTTTACCTTTAATTTCCTTTCGATGTAAGGAGCGAATAAATGGACTTTCTTTGCCAGCGCCGTACCGATAAACAGCCTGAGCAGGTGATGTGATACCGTAATTGCCGTAAACATGCTGACACAGACGCCGATGAATAATGTCACGGCAAATCCCTGTACCTGCGCTCCCTCGACCGTGCTTGAGCCGACCCAGAAGAGGATGATGCACACCAGCAGTGTGGTGAGGTTGGAATCCCTGATGGCAGTCCAGGCACGTTTAAAGCCGGCTTCGGTAGCAGCGCCGAGCGTGCGTCCCATCTGCAATTCCTCTTTCATGCGTTCGAATATCAAAACATTGGCATCGACTGCCATGCCGATAGACAGTACGAAACCGCCGATGCCTGCCAGAGTAAGAGTAACCGGAATCAGTTTGAATATAGCAAGCGTCAGGCAGGCATAAAATATCAGAGCCAGCGAGGCAACGATACCGGGCATGCGGTAGTAGAGGCACATGAATAACATAATCAAGAACAACCCGACGATACCTGCCATAAGGCTGAGTTTAACAAAATCCGAGCCGAGGGTCGGCGTTACCGTTTCCTCGTAGACCACTTCCAGTGAAACCGGCAGACGGCCGGCATTGAGCTGCTTGGAAAGCGTCATGGCGACATCCAGTCCCAGACCTTCGATCTGCCCCCTATCGGTGATGACCGCCTGTATGGTTGGGGCAATTGTTCTTCCATCTTCGGTAAGTAAAGGCTGCCCGTTTTCAAAGATTGCCAGTTGTTTTCCGAGCAAACGGGTGGTGATTTGTTTCGAGAGTTCGCTGCCGGTGTCGTCCCATTCGAATATCAGGTAGATTTTTCCGTACTGGTCTTTTTGAACCGATGTGTTGCTTTTAAAGTAGGCGCTGGTAAGGGCAAATTCTTCCCCGCCGATGGTGCCGGTGGCGGGAATCCATTTCTGCTCGCCGTCAACGGTAGCCAGTTCACGGAATTCCAGCAGTGCCGTGTTGCCGAGGCTGGTTTTCTGGGCATCCGTCAGGCTGACGCCGGGTATTTCCACCACTATCTGATTTTTACCCTGTATTTCAACCGATGATTCGGTTACCCCCAGGGGGTTGATGCGGTTGGAAATCACGTTGGCGACGCCTTTCATGATTTCATCTTCGGTTCCCGCTTCAACAGTGGAAAGGTCGGCCTGATAAACAAGGTAGGTGCCTCCCTGTAGGTCGCGCCCCAGAAGAACGCCGAGGTTGCCTAAAAGCCCTTTATCGAGCGGAAAGACGATAAACGATGCCAGCAGAAAAAGTACCAGCAAGATGGATAAAACGATGTAAAGCGATTTGTTTTTTGTCATTTATTCAACCTGTCAAATAAATATTGCCTGGAAATATTTAATATAAATTCCCTAGATTATACACTATTTTCACAAAAAATAAAGCATTGGCGCATTATTGCGCCAAAATCCTCCTGATGCAATCGACAGCATCCGCTTTATTGGAAACTTCTCCCGTTGCCTGCGCTTCCCTGACGGCTTCCAGCAGTTCGCCGATTTTGGGCCCCGGTTCCAGCCCGAACTCTGCCATGATATCTTCACCGCTCAACAGGCGCGGAAAGGCGGTTTTGTTTTCCTGCTCCCGGTGCTTTTCAAGGATATATGCCACTGTTTGGTTGTGCTGAATCCAGTTGTTTTCGTCAAGCGTGGGGCCGCGCGCCGCCAGATGGTCTGCCAGTGTGAAGAAGAGCGTGTCGATTGCCACTTCGCCGACATCGCGGAAGTAGCGGTAGATGGCATGGTCTGTCACTATGCCCATCTGTGTCATCTGGGTCGGGCGCAGGTGATGCCTGGTAACCTCTTCCACTATCATGATTTCCCTGCTGCTGAAGCGCAGTCTCTCCATAATCTCGGCTGCCATGGGAGCGCCCTCTTTGGGATGCCCGTAAAAGCGGATTTTACCGTTTTCGTCGATAAATTTCATTTTAGGCTTGGCGATATCGTGAAGCAGCGCTGTCAGTTTTAAAAGCAGCAGGCGTGTGCTGCCGGCGCTCAATTTTTGGTTAAAATAGGCTTCCAGTTCGTCCGACCACGGCACCGCTTCTAGCGCTTTCAGGCTGTACTGCCAGTCTCCCCGCCTGAGTATATAGCTTACGGCATCGATGGTCTTAATGGAATGAGTGAATACATCCCAGTAATGTTCGCTCGGCTGCTCCAGCCCCTTGGAAGGAAGAATTTCCGGCATGATGGCGCTCAGCAGTCCCATTTCTTCCAGGTAAAGGAAGAGGTCGCCTGTTTTCGGCAGAGACAGCAGCTTCAATAATTCTTCGCGGATTCTCTCGCCGGAAACAGCGGTTATCATTCGGGCATGTTTTTTTACCAGTTCTTCGGTGCTATCTTCGATGGCAAACCCCAGTTCTGCGGATAATCTGGCGGCTCTCAACAGCCTGAGCGGGTCGGCTTCAAAGGCGCTATCACATGTAACACGCAGGATTTTTTGCTGCACATCACTCAGTCCGCCAAACGGGTCGATGATATCCGCTTTGCCTATCGCGCTTTCTATATCTTTGAGCGGTACAGCCATGGCATTCAGTGTAAAATCCCGCCTCGACAGATCGTCTTCTATATCATTAATAATAGTCGAAACGTCGATATGCCGCACTGCGCCGTGCGAGGTCTCTTTTAAAACAATGCGCGCCACCTTATTTTCCTTGTCCATCGGGATGTACTTGCCGTTTAAGGCGTGCGCCAGTTCGGGAGAGAAACCGAGGGAATCAGCCGCAACCGCGATATCGATATCTTCGATATCCCTTTCCAGGATGCTGTCGCGCACAAAGCCGCCGACCAGATAGCCGGCAATTCCGCATTTTTGCAGGCAGGATTCAATCGATTTTAACAATTGAAAATGCGACTGCCCGACCGTTAATTGCGGTGCGTTATGATTTACAGAAGCCATAGTCCAAACTATACCCCATGGACGTACGGCTTAGCAAGCGAAAAGCAGAAAAAATATTTAAGCGCGCGGATTATTTATCGATGTTTTGGGCGATGTTTTTCAGCATGGTAAGAATGCCGATGACAGCATACTGTACACTGAGCGGTTCCTGTGCCAGCACTTTGGCAACATAGGGGTCCAATCTGCCGCTATTGTAATTGTCGTTTGTCTCCGCGGTAACGGCTGTTTGCGGGGATGACAGGTACCCGGCTATCATGAAAAGCTCGTCTTCTTCGAATCCCAGCGGTTTGGCAATCTTGCGCAGGATGCGTGCCGAAGGATATCTTTCACCCCTTTCGATGCGTCCCAGGTGTGACGGCGAAACCTTTCCCAATTTGGCAAGCTCCTGCAGTGTCAGGGGGATCGACACTCTCTGCTGCCTGATAACTTCTCCCAGCCCCGATTTATTATTAGTCATAAACTTATTTTAATTAGCTATGCCGTGAATGTCAATTGCGTGGGTACTGCGCACAACGAAGTTCCTGATTGTCATGCTGAGTTCGTGGTAGCCTAACTAAATGTCATGCTGAATTCGTGAAGGACGAATGAAGTCCCGATAAATCGGGATTTCATTCCGGCTTGCCGTAATTCAACATCTGGGGATGGGTAATTAAC
>JAAYNN010000097.1 GCA_012520835.1 Dehalococcoidales bacterium | reverse complement strand
CGACCCGCCGAGGGAGAAAAACCAGGCGGCCGCATTGAAAAAATTCGGTGTTGAAATTCAACCGGAGGCGTTGTCGGCTCCTATAATTGCGGCAGACGAATATTTTTATGACGAAAACGCCAAACTCGCCCTTGCCAAACGCACCGAAGAAGAGAAAAAGAAGCTCTGGACGCAATATGAAGTGATACTTCTAGAAGAGGCCGGCATTACACCTACGAAAGAACTGATCGGCGCGATGCTAACAGAGATGAACAAGTTTAAATATGAAATGGTGATTTATGCAGACGCCATTTCTACCATTACCGAAATTAAAAACAGGGGGCTGATAACGGGACTGATTTCCAACGTAGATAAAGATATTACGGACATGTTGAAAAGATTAAAACTCGACTCGCTGATGGAGATAGTTGTTACATCGCAGGAAGTAGGCTTTACCAAACCTCATCGCAAGATATTTGAAGCAGCCATATCAAAAGCAGGAATCAAAGCCGAGGAAGCCTTATTTGTCGGAGACCAGTACAAGATCGATGTGCTGGGGGCTATCAATGCCGGGATGTCGGCAGTATTGCTCGACCGCTCGGATTATTATAAAAACGACGGCATTAAGGAGCCAAGGATAAACAACCTAGGACAACTTTTAGAACTGTTGTCGTAATAACATTCAAGGGAGGCAAAGTTATTATGTTAACTATATCCAGTCCTGCATTTCAAAATAACGATAACCTGCCGGTAAAGTTTACCGCAGAAGGAGAAAATATTTCACCTGCCCTTTACTGGGACAATCTGCCAACTGATACCAAATCGATTACGCTTATCATGGATGACCCCGATGCCCCAACGGGTTTATTTACCCACTGGATAATATTCAATATACCACGCGAGTGCAAGGGTCTTCCGGAAGCCGTTCCCAATAAACTGGTGCTGGAAGACGGCTCGCTGCAGGGGAAAAATACCGCCGGAACCATCGGCTATTACGGACCCTATCCACCCATCGGCCCACCGCACCGCTACCAGTTCCATTTATATGCCATGGATAAAATACTGGACGTGGAAGCGGGAGCATCCAGAAAAGAAGTACTGGAGGCGATGCAGGGACATATCATCTCTTCTACACTCATAACCGGATTATACCAGAGGGTACCTAAATAAATATTCCCGATCGACAAGTCATTATGTAATAAATCGGAGTGCTGGTAACTGCACTGGCAATGCGCATGGTATAAGAAGCTTTGACTGCCTATGCCATCGAACAATTATTATATAAACCCTTGCATATTGATAATCCTCGAGGTCTATGTCGCAACCATTTATTTCACTTTCAATCCCGAACGGAAAGAAACTGAAATCGCCACACTTTAAAAATGTTTTATATATTATTACATTGATAGGTAGATAAAAAACAGGGATTTGATTGAACTAAATAATAAACATAAATAGAAAAAGTATTATTATGTGATATAATCTTTTTCAATATACAGGATTTTTAGATGGAAATAAACCTCAGTTTTAAAGAATCTCTTGCAATTGGATATAAAAGTAAATCTCAAAAAGCCAGACGTTTAACAGAGGGTTGGATACTAGATAACCTCTATTGCCCCAGATGTGGTAATCTTAAACTCCAACATTCCGATAATAACGCTGCGGTATCTGATTTTTACTGTCTAAATTGTAATAACACCTTTGAACTAAAGAGTAAAAGCAGAGCAATTGGCAACAGATTTGTAAATGGTGCTTATGATACTATGATTCAACGTATTACAAGCAATACAAATCCGGATTTTCTTTTTATGAGTTACTGCCAAAACGAATTAAAGTTAGAAAACCTTCTCTTAATCCCTAAACACTTCTTCGTACCTGATATTATAGAAAAACGCAAACCTTTATCGCCATGTGCGCGACGTTCAGGTTGGACTGGTTGCAATATATTTATTGGCAAGATTCCCGAACAAGGCCGAATATATATAATTCGTAACAAGAATATTATTCCAAAACAGACTGTGATGGCACTTGTTTCGCGTTCTAACACGCTGGTAATCGAGGACATAGAAAACAGGGGCTGGATTATGGATGTCTTGTATTGTATTAACTCAATTAATTGCGATACATTTTCACTCAAGCAAATTTATGAATTTGAATCGTACTTGGCAATAAAACATCCTGATAACCACAATATAAAAGCAAAAATTAGACAACAGCTTCAATTATTGCGCGATAAAGGCCACATAGAATTTCTTGGCAATGGTCAATATCGAAAAATAGTATAAAAAGGATTTGTTAACATGGCGAAGTTTAATATAGAAATTATAGAAACTTTAAATCGCGTTATTGAGGTAGAAGCAACGGACGAAAATGAAGCCCTGAATATTATTTATCAAAAATATCGCAATAGTGATATAGTTCTCTCTGCCGATGACTATGCTGATACTAGCTTCAATATTATTAACGAATAAATTATCCTTTAAAACCAAAAGCGGTGCCGATTGTGGCACCGCTTTTTATTATCCGATGTAAAAAGACCCGTTTATTTCTCTTTTTTTTCTGTTGTCTTCTTTGCTGCCGGTTTCTTTGTGGCAGGCTTTTTAGCTGCCGGTTTCTTTGCGGCTGGTTTTTTAGCGGCCGGTTTTTCTTCCTTTTTGTCGGCCTGCGGCGGGGCGGATTTCATATCGCGAACAAAGCGTTTGATTTCATCCAGGCTGGGCGGTGCCACGTAAAATACCTCTACATTCTGCGGGAACTGCAGCTTATGGCTATCCTTCATTATCAACAGCCCGAATTCATCTTCTCCCAGCGTCAAATCGATAGCTTTCCCTATCCACTCCTCCCTGTTTTTCTGCGCCTCACTGTAGAGTTCATAGATCTTGGTAATCACTTTCTGGTTGGTTAACCTCGCCGAAAGACATCTGTTCCAGTCCATAAATTCGGTAAGCATTTCGACGCTTTCGGCAGCCATCAGTGCCGAACCCTTTTTAACCAGATTTTTAACGATATCGTAACTGCCGGCATTCATATGTTCGATTTCTTTAACGCCTTCCTCGCCGTCGACACAGATGAATTCATGGTAGATGCGGGTAACATTCATCAGCTTGCTCTCGAGGTTTTCAATCTGTTCTTTTACCTGTTGCCAGTATTTGTCATGCAGCTGCTGCAATTCCGATTCACTATCATAGGGCGCAAACAATAACGGGACAAAAATTAATTTCCTGCCCTTTTGAAATTTTTCTGCCTCAGGTTTTTCTATTTTGCCCAGTTCCTGGGATTCTTTTTTCTTTTTCTCTTTAGGCATATCAAAAACTAACCTCCGTTTCTTTTATTTCATTATATATTTTAAGCTGATATCGATTTTTTATCAATAATTTTCAGGCAAAATGATATAAAATAGCAGTATGGAGATATAGAAATTTTCTTTCGAGCAATGAACGTTTCCCGTAACCCCCGGCAATCTCTACCGGTTAATACAAGCACAGTTCCGGCTGATTTACTATTTATCCAATATAATGAAAACAGGACTGATTAATACGCGGTTGCAATACCAATCAATCCTGTAATTAACGATAGCAAATAATATATTAAAGCAGCGTCGGCACATCCTTGCCGGCATCTTCTACCAGGTTGGCTTTAACCTCTCTCTCTTCCTGTCGCTCCTTTACCGATTGAGCAAGTTCGGTGGCTTTCACATAATAGCTTCTGACCTTGGCGACATCGGATAGCTCCGAGAAAATAACGGTCACATCCATTAAACCCTTTTCACGCGGATAATCACCATTCCTGATGACAGCCTGCGAAGCCAGTTGCCTCAAGTGGTCTCCCAGTTCCTTTATCATTGTCATGTCCATCTCTTTGGCAGGCGAAGAAATCAGGAATAAGGCACGTCCGGCTTCCTGCGGGTTGCACTCGATTGAAAGCTCCTTAATAGCTTCGTCCATTACCTGAAGCCCCTTAAAGGATCTCTCCCCTCTCTTGTTAAAGTTTCTGGACCAATCGGAGGGAAACGTGATTAAAGGCAATTTTGCTTCGCCGTAGCCGATAGCCGTCCACCCGCACAGGGTTTGGATTATATCTCCGGCATCCATAACCTTGGCGCCGATATGCTTGTACTTCTTCTCCTCACCGGCGCACAGCAAATCGAAGAACGGTTCCACTATCAAGCGGTTGATTTCATAGATGTTGTTTTTAAGCGTAGCGTCTTTCTTGATGTATCTCTGGTTATCGACCAGAATCACGGCATCGGCAATCGAATAGGTCGATTTCAGGCAGACTGCGGTATTGTAAACCGCTATTTCCTCGGATGTTTCTTCATGCTCGAAGGGTAAAACCAAGATGGTATAAACCGGTTTATCGTAAAATCTCTCTTTCAAGACATTGGTAATAATCGGAATGGCGCCCGAACCGGTGCCACCGGCAGTCGAGCTGATTACCATGAAGGCATCGGCTTCATAGAGGTCTTTAGCAGTCCGGAGGGCATCCATTATCTTATCGGCATCCTCTCTGGCTATTTCAGCACCCAGTTCATTCAATTTGGCTGCCCCGTGACCGCGCGTCTTGCCAACCCCGATCAGTATGCGATGCTGGTAATCCGGCTTAATTGTACGGATAGTGGACATATCGGCAGTATTGGTATTGACGGCAAAGGCATCAACAATGATATCGATATTTCTCATTTCCATAGCCCGTTTACCCATGCGGGCAAACTCATCGGCAATCCTGCCGCCGCACTGTCCGAGCCCGATAACAATCAGTTTCATTTTATGCCTCCTTCAAAGCCAAGGGTATCTTCCCGCCGGAAAAACCACGGGATACAGTCATATAATAATGGATATTCATCCGTGATGCAATAGTCCTGTACGCTGAAATAAGCTGAAAATCGAAGTTCAAGGGGCTGAAGGGCAGATGTCGTTCAGTGTACATATTTTGCACTTCGGTTTACGTGCAATGCATACCGCACGTCCGTGTTCGATTAATAAATAAGAAAAAGAACCCCATATTTTTTGCGGAATTATCTGCATCAGGTCTTTTTCGATTTTAACCGGGTCTTTGTTGGCGCTTAATCCGAGCCTCTGAGAAAGCCTGGCAACGTGAGTATCGACTGCTATGCCGTCGGTAATTCCATAGGCATTGTAAAGCACGATGTTGGCTGTTTTGCGGGCCACCCCCGGCAGAGTGATTAATTCTGCCATGGTAGAGGGGACTTTCCCGCCGAATTTTTCCTTTATTAAATTAGCGGTGGCAATTATATTCTTAGCCTTGTTGCGATAGAAGCCGGCTGATTTTATGTCGGTTTCGAATTCAGCAACCTCAACCGAGGCATAGTCTTCCACTGAAGTATATTTTTTAAACAGAGGAGCCGTAATCCTGTTAACAACCTGATCCGTGCACTGTGCCGATAATATCACCGCAACCAGCAATTCCAGCGGATTGGAATACTTTAAAGCAATTTTGGCATTGGGATAAGCCACAGAAAGACGACTGATAATCTCACTTGACCGTAGTTCTTCCGGCATTTACTGGTTTTTCTCCATAAATAATAATAAAACCCTTTATACCCTACTGGATTGCTCGTTAATCAATCGATTTCGAGCAATTTTTCGGGTATATTACGGGTTTTCTGTTCTTCTATTAAATTGTCCGGATGAATAAGTTTAGGCTTTGCCAATCTTAAACATCTTTGTGCCGCAGGTGGGGCAAATACCCTGCGTCGCCGGTCTGCCATTCTTCATCGTGATGGCCTTGGCATTCTTCATTTCCTTCTTGGCGCGGCATTTAACACAATAACCTTGCATATTGGTGCCTCCTTTATTTACATTTAACTCTAGAATAAACCCAGTATATGCTTTTGTCAATAGGATTTTAGTAATTTTAAGGCTAATTTTTTATTTTAACCTTTTTTCTACCGCATCCCAGCAGATATTCTTAAAAAAGGCTGCTATGTAGTCCGCCCTTTTCAGCCCGTAATCAGTCATAAAGGCGTGTTCAAAAACATCCATGACAAGAACAGGCGTACAGCCGGCAAAATGGCCCGTTTCGTGCTCGTTTATCCACTGGTTGAATAGCCTGCCGTTGACATTATCCTGATATAAAATGACCCAGCCGATGCCGCGCATGGCACCGGTAGCCTTGAAATCCTTTTCCCAGTTGGCAAAACTGCCGAAATTTTCCTCGATGATTTTGGTTGCCTTCTGATAATCGCTGGGCTTGTCCTTGCCTCCCAGGTTGCCGAAATAAAACTCGTGCAGGCGCATGCCGTTGAACTCGAACCCAATGCGCCTCTTCAGTTCGGCATATTCGGGAGTACCCGTCTTATCCTCTTTTAACATCGCATCCAGTATCTGCGTCAATTTATTGGTATTGTTGACGTAACCATGGTAAAGAGTGAAATGATTCTTAAGAAGAGTTTCGCTGAAACCCTCCATCCCCAGAAGATTGCTGTAATCATTGGCAGTGTAAGACATGGCATCCTCCTAAAACATCGATATTATAATTATAATCGTGTTATTCGATTGTAGTGTCTGAAGAATAGTATTTTAAATGTAATTAACAATTGATTGGGTCACTATTGCCGAACAGTATTATTATAATACATTTTCTTTTAATTATCTTTTTTCTACAATTCAAATTATTTATAGAGCCTGTAGTTTTTCAGCCTTAATGAATTGGAAACGACCGTCAGCGAGCTTAAAGCCATGGCGGCAGCCGCCAGTATCGGGTTTAAAAATCCGTACTGGCCGAGAGCAAAGTGCAAACCGGAGGGCACTGTTCCGTCACCAAAAAAGATATAAAGGATACCGGCTGCTACCGGTATCAAAAGCACATTGTAGGCAAAGGCCCAGAACAAGTTTTGCCTGATAGTCCTCATAGTTCTCCGGCTTAAATCGATGGCTCCGGCTATTCCCTTCAGTTCGCCACCTGTTAAAGTAATGTCGGCAGTTTCCATGGCGATATCGGTCCCCGTGCCAATGGCAATACCAACATCCGCCTGCGCCAGCGCCGGCGCATCGTTGATGCCATCTCCCACCATTGCCACGATTTTCCCGGCTTTTTGCAGCTTTTCGACTTCGCCAGCTTTATGCCTGGGAAGCACGTCGTATAATACCTCCTCGATACCCACCTGCCGCGCAATTGCTTCGGCTGCCCTCCTGTTATCACCGGTAATCATTGTTATGTCAAGCCCCATCCCCTGCAATTTTTTCACCAGTTCCGCCGCCCCCGGCTTGATAGTATCCGAAAGGGCGAGCATTCCTGCCATCTTACTATCGACCGCCATAAACAACACCGTTTTTCCCTCCTCCCACAGCACTCCTGCCCTTTCTTCCAATCCTTCGGTAACTATTTCCTTGTCTTTCATCAGCCTCAGATTGCCGATAACTACCTGCCTGCTATCGATTAATGCTTCGACTCCGTGCCCCGGAACAGCTTTAAAATTCTTAACCGGCAGCACTTCCAGTCCATCCTGTTTCGCTTTAGCGACAATAGCTTGCCCGAGAGGATGCTCAGAACCGCTTTCCGCCGAGGCTGCTAATTGCAGCACTTCCTGTTTTGCCAGCCTGCCGGCGGCGATGATATCGGTAAGCTGCGGCTGCCCCATAGTAAGGGTACCCGTTTTATCCAAAAGCACGCTGTTTACCCTGTGCATTTTCTCCAGTGTTTCGGCATTACGAATCAGGATGCCGTTTTCGGCTCCCTTACCCGTACCCACGATGATGGCAGTCGGGGTTGCCAGACACAGAGCGCAGGGGCAGGCGATGATTAAAACCGCTACAAAATTGAGAATGGCATGGGTTAGGGCAGGCGACGGCCCGGCAAAATACCAGACGATAAAGGT
>JAAYNN010000096.1 GCA_012520835.1 Dehalococcoidales bacterium | reverse complement strand
GAGGGCTAAGGCGATTGTCAAGGCCACTACCCATTATCAGGACTACAATGTGATTGCCGAGGTCAGCAAAAACCTCGGAGAGGCTATGCCCGGCATCGAAATCAAGCAAATACCCGAAGACCAGCTCTTGGCTTCGAGAGGATGGTAGAATTGCGGGAGGTTAAGACTTGCCGAATATAACTGATGAAGAACTTAACGCTCTTCTGGAGATTCTACCGCCCCATATCCGTCAACCGCTGCAACGGCAGGAAGATATAAATGCCCTGCTTGAAGTAGTACTTGACCTCGGCCGCTGCCCGGAGGCGCGTTTTCCGAATAACGATATCTGCCTCAGCACACAGGAAGTATCGCAGGACGATATCGATTATGTTACTTCGCGCATCGGCATCTTCGGGGACGATAACCGCGCCGGTATTGAACGCACCCTGCACCGCATTTCAGCCATTCGCAACCGCAAGGGTAAAATAGTGGGCTTAAGCTGCCGTGCCGGTCGTGCCGTTTACGGTACTATTAAAATTATCGAAGACCTGGTGCAATCCGGTAAAAGCGTTTTACTGCTGGGGCGCCCGGGCATCGGCAAGACTACCATGTTGCGGGAAGCGGCACGCGTGCTTTCCACAGAAATGAAAAAACGCGTCGTCATCGTAGATACTTCCAACGAAATCGCCGGCGACGGAGACATTCCCCACCCCGCCATCGGACGCTCACGCCGCATGCAGGTTATTACCCCCACCATGCAGCACACCGTTATGATTGAGGCAGTGGAAAACCATATGCCGGAAGTGATAATCATCGATGAAATCGGCACCGAACTGGAAGCACAGGCAGCCAGGACGATTGCCGAGCGCGGGGTACAGCTTATCGGTACGGCACACGGCAATACGCTCGAGAACCTGATGCTTAATCCAACCCTTTCCGACCTGATCGGCGGCATTCAGTCGGTCACACTGGGAGATGAGGAAGCCAAAAGACGCGGCACCCAGAAGACCATACTGGAGCGCAAATCTCCTCCGACCTTTAATATTGTAGTTGAAATACAGGATAGATACCGGGTGGCCGTACACCCGGATGTCGGGGCTTCCATCGATGCTTTGCTGCGCGGTTTTCCGGTAGCCATGGAAATACGCTCCCTGGATGAAAACGGCGATGTCGTTATCAAAAAGGAAGAGGCGGTAAGTATTAAAGAAAAGCCGGCTAAAGAAAAAGGAGCGACTCACGTTAAAAAGCAACCATCACCGAAGCTCTATCCGTTCGGTATCAACCGCATCCGGCTGGAGCAGGCCGCCAAAGATTTACATATAGCTCTAAACGTAGTCGATAATATGAGCGAAGCCGATATGATGATAACCACCAAGACCTACTACCGCAATAAACCACAGAAAATCCGCGATGCGGAAGCAGCCAATCTGCCGGTCTATGTGCTGCGCAAGCATACCCCGATGCAATTGAAACAGATGCTGGCGACTATTCATCCGGCTGCCATTATCAACAAAAACGAAGGCAGGGGCGATATACTCAGCCAGGCTATTAAAGAAGCCGAAGCAGCAGCCGACCGGGCCAGAGAAAGCGATGAGCCCATCGAGCTCAGCCCGCAGAGTGCCTACATCCGCCGGCTGCAGCACATTGTGGCGGAGCGCAACAATTTATCGTCCAAAAGCACCGGACGCGAACCCAACAGAAGAGTAAGTATTTTTAAGGAATCCTGATTATGGCTTTATTCATAACATTCGAGGGCGGTGAAGGCAGCGGCAAAAGCTTCCAAGCCAATGTCCTCTTTAAATTGCTTGCGCGCGATGAAATCCCGGCCATTCAAACCAGGGAACCGGGCGGAACCCCGATTGGAGAAGAGATAACAAAGTGCCTCAAGTGGCAGGATACCCCTATTTCACCGCTGGCTGAATTGCTGTTATTCAACGCTTCGCGCAGCCACCTGATTGAAACCGTCATCAACCCGGCTTTAAAGGAAGGCAAAGTCGTCATCTGCGACCGTTTTACCGATTCCACAGTGGTTTACCAGGGGTTCGGGCGGCAGCTGGATATGGAAACTATCGAAAAAGTAAACAACCTTGCTACCGGCGGTCTTAAACCCGATCTGACGATATTGATGGATATCCTGCCTGGCATCGGCCTGGCGCGCAAGCGCGGACAAAAACGCGACCGTTTCGAAAAGGAATGCCTGTCCTTTCATAACAGGATACGCCGGGGCTATCTCGAACTGGCAGCCAGAGAACCGGAAAGATGGCTGGTTATCGATGCCGGAAAAAGCAAGCAGGATATTGCCCGTGAAATATGGCTAAAAGTGCGACCACTGGTAAAACCAAAAAGAGACGATGATATCGAAATTCCCGATACCTTCTCCGCAGAAGGAACTGCTGAATCCGATCTAAAAACCAATGACAACAAGGTAGAAAATACAGGAGAATGACTAGCGTAGCTGTTGCCATGAGCGGCGGAGTCGATTCCTCCGTTGCCGCCCTGATATTGAAAGACCGTGGCTACCACGTTTTCGGTGTTACCATGGCTGTTTCTGATTTCAACGATAAAGCAATCGAAACTGCCGCACATGTAGCTGCAAAACTGGACATTGCTCACTACGTTGTAAACTTAAAAAAAGTATTTAAAGAAAAGGTAATAGAGCCTTTCTGCCATGAATATGCCCTCGGGCAAACCCCCAATCCATGTATTCTGTGTAATCATCACATCAAGTTCAACGCCCTGCTTGCCAAAACAAGAGAACTGGGGGCAGACCTGTTTGCCACCGGTCATTATGTACGCATATTGGAAACAGGCAATGGATTTAAAATGCTGAAAGGGACCGACTTTCTTAAAGACCAGTCTTATTTCCTTTATATGCTGAAACAGGAACAGTTGAAACATTCACTGATACCTCTGGGCGGCTTATCTAAAACAGAGGTCAAAAATATTGCAGCCGATGCCGGAATAGACAATGTTCTCGAGCACGAAAGTCAGGATATCTGCTTTATTCCCAATAACAACTGCGACAAATTTATCAGCGAAAATGTAAATACGGAACCCGGAGATATTATAGATATCGACGGAAAAATAATCGGACAGCACAGAGGGCTGGCTTACTATACTATCGGACAAAGGCAGGGATTGGGATTATCTTCCTCAGGCAGAAGATACATTGTCCGGCTCGACACCGAAAAGAATACGGTTGTACTGGGTGATCGCGAACAGTTATTTTTAAAGAAACTGCGCGCCGGCAGGCTGAGTTGGATATCAGGAAAAATCCCGTTGCATATAGAGCAGATATCGGCCAGGATACGTTATAAAGCCCCTGAGTCACCGGTGAAAATCAAGTTTGGCGATGGATTTTGTGATGTCGAATTCGAACATCCCCAGTGGGCGGTTACGCCGGGTCAATCGGTCGTTTTCTACAACGGGGATGAGATGCTGGGTGGGGGTATAATCGAAGCTCCGGATTTATCGTTGAGTTAACGCCGCTATTTTTATTAAATATATCCCTTTATTTATGATAAATACTTTATAAAGCCAGCCAACAACACGAAAAATTATGTATAATAGAAGGAAATGCAAGCCGGAGAAAGGACAGATATTGAAATCCGTTTGTAAGCCTACTTTCGATGAAGAAAAAAAACTGTGCAGCCGGGGATACTGCCGTATTGCCGGCATCGATGAAGCCGGGCGCGGTTGTCTGGCCGGACCGGTGGTTGCCGCAGCTGTTATACTGCCACTGGAAATTAAGGGAGACTGGATTAATCAGGTAATGGAAAGCAAGCTGCTGCCACCCGAAAAGCGTGAATATCTGTACCCGTTTATACAGGAAGAAGCGGTTTCATGGGGGGTTGGCATCGTATCGAACGAAATTATCGACGTTACCAATATTCTGAAAGCAACGAAACTGGCCATGAAAGAGGCTATCGAACAGTTAAACCCGCAGCCGGATACGCTGCTGATAGATTACGTAAAATTGCAGGAAGTTCCCCTCCCCCAGAAAAGCATCCCCCACGGAGACAGTCTGTGCTTCTCGATTGCCTGTGCCTCCATTATCGCCAAGGTATACCGCGACCACTTGATGAACGAAATGGATGCATTGTACCCGGGTTACGGATTATGTAAACACAAGGGCTACTGGACAGCCGAACATATCTCCTGCATCAACAAGCTCGGCCCCTGCCCCATCCACCGCCGCACTTTCCAGCCGATAAAAGGAATGTACCTGCGTTGAGGCTTTCGCGCAAAGAAGTCGGCAAGCTGGGAGAAACCCTTGCCGCCGAATACCTCAAAAACAACGGCCTGATTATTATCGAAACCAACTACCGCTGCCCCTGCGGGGAAATCGATATTATTGCACAGGAAGATGACTTCATTGTATTTACGGAAGTGCGCACCAGGACAGGAAACATATTCGGTACACCCGAGGAGTCGGTATCGCAAAGCAAGAAAAAGCACCTGATAGACACTGCCTATACCTACCTTGGCGAAAAAGGCAAACTGCAATCAAACTGGCGCATCGACTTCATTGCCGTAGAATTGGACCGCAACAATAAACCCTCACGCATCGAGCACTACCGGAATGCGGTGGAGGGGTAAAGAATAATCGATCATTCCTGAAGTCCCGACCTGTCGGGACTTCAGATTGAGATGACATTTAATTGTCATGCTGAACATAGCGAAGCATCTAAATGCCATTCGATAAGCCTTAGATTCTTCGGCTTCGCCTCAGAATGACAATTGTGTGGGTACTCCTCACAGCGAAGTTCCTGATTGCCATGCTGAGTTCGTGGTAGCCTAACTAAATGTCACACTGAGTTCGTGAAGGACGAACGAAGCATATCTGGGGCGAGGTAAAAATCCCGCAAGCTGCTTGTGGTTAAATGATGGAAGCCGTTCGTGGTGAGCTTGTCGAACCATAACGGCGCCGATTAAATATGTTTCTTCCGTTCGTTTGACCCTTCGACAGGCTCTGGGCGAACGGAAGTATTATTTTTACCTGTTTGCCGTAGAAACCTTTGTGCTGCTTCTCCCCACCCCCCAGATCCTTCAGTCCCGACTTGTCGGGATCGAACCATAACAGCGGTTAATAGTGCTCCATGTTTTTTCTCTTCGTCATTTAGTCGCTAATACGTATGCTTGAAATATTTCCGTATTCCCGCCGGAGCTAATGAGTTCGCCCTCGAAGACATAGACAGGCATTAAATACTCCTGTAATTCCGTCTGTGACTCGATATAGTATCCGACATAAACATCGTCAACCGAAACTTTCTTAAAACCCGGTGAGAAAATAAACTCCAAAGCCTCACCGTCAAGAAAAAGGTCATATGCTTCCTGGGCAGTTATGCAATCGACTTCTCCGGCATACTCCAGTTCGGGATTATAAAATCCGGCGCTCAGTATCGTTCCGTATGGATTCATTATCACGTAAAAATGTTTGGCTACCCCGACCATCGGATAGCCCCCGACATCCTGGTTGAAATAAACTCCCCATTCCTGTTTGCTCAGGATATCCTCGTAACGCAGACTGACTTTATTCATTGAAATATTGTCATCCCACAAACCGAGGTATTTTACAAACTCAACGGCAATTGCTGCTGCGTTTTCGGAGGAAGAAAGACTGGCATCTATTTCATGCGGGATATGTATTCCGCGAACTGTAACTGCCCCGTTATCGGCATAGACTTCGAGCCATTTGTCACCCTGATTCATAATAAATCTATTTCTGCTTGTGGTAAACTCGACTTCATCCAAAATACCCATTTTATCGCCTATACTCTGGACCCACTCGGCTGTAACTTCAGGTTTAACGGTTGAATAGTAGTTCAATTTGTCGGGGAATTCCGGCAGGTCTGTGTTTAAAATGACCTCCATTCCCCACCTTGTAACACTGTCGCCTTTGTTATATTGGGCTTCACATCCCGCCAACATCAGGCTGGTCATAAGCAAGAGACCTAACACAACTGGCAATATTTTTCTCATCGTATTATCCTCTACGACATATTACATCTATATTATTATACCGCCAAATAATTAGCGAATTATAGCAATATTCTGTGTTTTCACAGGTTTTTTAAAATATTTGCAAAATATCATTGAATACAGACATTTTTATAGTCTGTCCTTCCAGCTTCAATAAAATTATCTCTATAAGTATAACGGCAATTTAGAAAAATAGTTGCATTTCCCCCGCCTCCCCTCTTATGTTAAAATTAAACGTATTTTTCAGACCGAATATGATTGTGAAGCTGTGAAAATGACTTTGCCCGAAGGATTGCCTAATCAAACCCTGCGCATCATCGATGCCAATTTGAATCGCATCGGCGAAAGCCTGCGCCTGCTGGAAGATATCGCCAGGTTGATGCTGAATGATGCAATCCTATCTAGAAAGCTGAAAACCATCAGGCATGACCTCGAGGAAGTAGATTTTACTTTCAAAACGCAGTTGCTGCAGGCAAGGCAGGCAGATTCCGATGTCGGCGCTGATATTAAGGTAGAGCAGCAGTTCGAAAAAAGGGATTTGCGGTCAACAATCATCGCCAACAGCCGCAGGATCGAGCAATCACTGAGAGTTATGGAAGAACTGGCAAAGACCCCTGAAATAAAAATGGATTCAGATAAGTTTGAAAAAGCGCGCTTCAAACTCTACACTATCGAAAAAGAATTGATATCAAGATTATTAAGAAAAGACAAGGCAGGGCGGATAAAAGGATTATACGCCATTATAGATACGGATTCCCTCAAAGGCCGCAGCCATCTCGATACTGCCAAAGAGATTCTGGAGGGCGGCGCGAAAATCATCCAGCTGCGCGATAAAACCACCCCCAAAAAAGACCTTTTATCAATCGCCGCCGGATTAAAACAATTATGCAGCCAATATAATGCACTCTTTATAGTTAACGACTATATCGATATCGCCATTGCTTCCGATGCCGACGGGGTGCACATCGGTCATGATGATATCCCGTTGCCGGCAGCGCGGAAACTGATGCCAATCGATAAAATCATCGGCTGCTCCGTATATACCCCGCAAGAAGCTACTATCGTACAGGAACAGGGAGCGGATTATATCGCCACCTCGGCCATCTATCCGACCGTTTCCAAAGCAGGCGTCAACGTAATCGGATTGGAAGGACTGCGCCGTATAAAAGATGCCATAACAATCCCGCTGGTTGGATTAGGCGGTATAAATTATGATAATATATCAGAAGTAATTTCTTACGGTGCCGACTCTGTAGCAGTGATAAGCGCCATACTTGGAGCTTGCTCTCCCAAAGAAGCCACCGAGAAACTAATTAAAAAAACAGGTCTAGCGAATGAGTGAACTTGCCGATAAACTGGATACGATTGCCGAAATAATAAGAAAAGACTTTTCCGAAAAAGACGCTGCCCGTGAGAAAGCCCTCCCTCTCTGCCGTGAAGCCATCCGCTATTGCGGAAACTCCATCAGAGCTATACACCGCCGGGAATTTCCTAAAGCGAAAGAGATGCTCGAGACTGCCAAAAACCTGCTGGCGGATGCCGCAAGTGCCATCAGCAATTGCAGCGAGCTGCGCAACACCGGCTTCCTGCACGATGCACAAAAAGAACTGGCGGAAGGGTATGCTACTTACGCTCTTATCAACAGGGAATCGCTTCCGATGCCCGATGAACTGGGTGTGGATTACGCCGCCTATCTGAACGGACTGGGAGAAGCCGTTGGCGAACTGAGACGCTACCTGCTGGATGGCCTCAGGAAAGGCGACCAGTCGCGCGGCGAAGAACTGCTGGAAGCCATGGACGATATCTACAACACGCTGGTGACAATAGATTTCCCCGATGCCATCACCGGCGGACTGAGACGAACTACCGATAATTTCCGCGGCGTGCTGGAAAAGACACGCAGCGATTTAACATTGATAATTCAGCAAAAAAGCCTCGAAAATAAACTGGAAAATTATTACGAAAGGAGAACTTAGTTTGAATCTATTTTTAGTAATACTATCTGGAGTACTGGGGTTGGCTGTAGCCGGATTTCTGGCCTACTACGTCTTGAAACAGCCAGAGGGCGAGGAAAAAGTAAAGGAAATTTCAGCCGCAATTAAAGAAGGGGCGCTGGCATTCCTGGGCAGAGAGTACCGCACCATGGCAATCGTTATTGTAATTGTTGCCATCATACTCGCCGTAGTTCCCGCCCTGGGTTGGCAGGTATCCGTCGCCTTCGTCTTCGGAGCTATTTGCTCCGGACTGGCAGGTTTTGTGGGCATGAGCATCGCCATCAGGGCTAACTCAAGGACGGCTACCGCCGCCCAAAAGAGCCTGAATCACGGTTTACGTGTTTCATTCAGAAGCGGCGCCGTGATGGGTTTATCGGTAGTCAGTATCGGTATTCTCGGTTTAGCAATCATGTATCTTGCTTTCGGCTCTGATGCCAACTTCCTGGCCATCATTCCGGGTTACGGCTTCGGAGCTTCTTCGGTTGCCATCTTTGCCAGGGTCGGCGGTGGTATCTTTACCAAAGCGGCCGATACCGGCGCCGATATCGTCGGCAAGATTGAAAAAGGCATTCCCGAAGATGACCATCGCAATGCCGCCGTAATAGCTGACTTTGTCGGTGATAATGTCGGCGATGTGGCCGGTATGGGTGCCGACCTCTTCGAATCATACGTCGATTCGATTATCGCCACTATGACTCTCGGCATGATAGCCGTTTTCTCAACCAATCTGGATAAATCACTGGTTCCCGATAATGAAACGGCCTGGTTCCTGCCGCTTCTGGTAGCTGCCGGAGGCATCCTGGCCTCGATTATCGGTATTTTCATGATCAGGGTCGGTGAAAAGCTGCAAATGAAGGCGTTGTTGAACGCCCTGCGCAAAGGCACATTTGCCGCTACCATTTTATCAGGCATTTTCGCCTTTTTGATTGTTTACTTCATGGATGCCAGCATAAACGTCTTCTGGGCTATTCTGACCGGACTTATTGCCGGTGTGCTCATCGGAGAAAGCACCAACTACTATACCTCTTACGTTTACAAGCCGACGCTTGAAATTGCCAAGTCTTCACAAACCGGAGCCGGAACCAATATCGTCAGCGGGCTTGCCAATGGCTTGATGAGCACGCTAATCCCTGTAACCATTATCGTCGTCGCTATTTTAGTAGCATACAAATTCGGAGACATATACGGTATTGCCATTGCAGGTGTCGGTATGCTGGCAACACTGGGTATTCAGGATGCCACAGATGCCTACGGCCCGGTTGCCGATAACGCCGGCGGTATCGTCGAAATGTCCGGCCTGCCGGAAGAAATCAGAAACCGTACCGACGCACTGGATTCGCTGGGCAACACCACTGCCGCCACCGGCAAGGGTTATGCCATCGGCGCCGCCGGACTTACTGCACTGGCCCTTCTTTTCTCCTATACACAGGCAGTCGGTATCGAAGCCTCCGAAATCAATCTGCTCGACCCGCACGTGGTAGCCGGTCTCTTCCTGGGTGGCTTGCTGCCGGCTATCTTCTGTGCCATGACATTAAAAGCAGTCGGCAGGTCCAGCTTCTCGATTGTTAACGAAGTCCGCCGCCAGTTCAGGGAAATGCCCGGCATCATGGACAATACCCAAAAACCTGATTATGCCAGGTGCGTCGATATCTGCACCAGGGATTCCATCAAGGAAATGATACTCCCGGGTGTTATCACCATTCTTTCACCTGTTGCTATCGGCCTCATTCTCGGCCCCGTAGCATTGGGCGCCTTCCTGATAGGAGCTATCATTACCGGACTGATACTGGCTATCAGCTTTGCCAATTCCGGCGGTTCATGGGATAACGCCAAGAAATGGGTGGAAACCGGGGCTTACGGCGGCAAGGGTTCGGATGCCCATAAGGCAGCCGTGGTCGGCGACACTGTAGGCGACCCGATGAAGGATACATCAGGCCCTTCATTGAACATCATGATAAAACTGACCTCGATCATCGCGCTGGTTATCGCACCGGTCCTGGTCGGTTTCTCTGGGCTTTTATAATATTTTATAATAATTTATAAAAACGGATTACCCCGGCGCTCGGCTCCGATAGTGGTTTTCGGCCCGTGCCCGGGGTAAACTATTATTGCATCATCCAGCGTTAGAAGCTTTGTCCTGATACTATTAATGATAACGCTATAATCCCCCCCCCAGCGTGTTAAATCCGTCCTGCCGATGCTGCCGTTAAAAAGGGTATCTCCACTGAAAAGCACTCCCTCTCCGAACAGGCAGATGCCTCCCCTTGAATGGCCAGGGGTGTGAATGACTGTAAATTTCAGCTCTCCTATTTTTATGGAGTCCCCGTCTTTTAAGAGAATATCGGGGCGTTGTACAGGGTTGAACTCAATCCCGAACATATCGCACAGCACTCTATCCTGCATTACATTAACATCATCGGCATGTATGGCAATCTCTGCACCGGTAGCCGACTTCACCTCATTGGCAGCTGCAATATGGTCGCCGTGACCATGCGTCAATACAATCGTTTCTATTTTCAGAGCAAGATTGCGGATTTCATTTAATATTTTAGCGGCATCACCGCCAGGGTCGATAACCATACCCGTTTTTTCTTTCTCGCAACCGACAATATAGCAATTGGCACCCAGTGCACCGACTGCCAGACGTTTTAAAATCATGCTAATTTCTCTCCCTGATATTGTGATATTGAATATATATCTTCCATTCTAACATCAGGACAGACGGCTAACAAATTCTACGCGCAATACCATTGAAACAATTGTCTGTCAATGGTATAAATATTATATGGGAAGTAATATGGAAAATAATGCTGATCAAAATCATGGCTTGTTCTTAAAATCAATTAAATGGCTTTGGCGGCTTTTCAGTTCGGCTAGGCTGGCCATTGTACTGATACTGATAATCGCTGTTTTAAGCATCATCGGCATATTCACCTCTGCCGACCTGTTTTCTTCCTGGTATTTCATTGCCATCGGCGCCCTGCTGATGCTCAATATCTTAATATGCAACATCAACCGCTGGAAAGGCATTCAGAAATACCTGGAGGGCGGTCGTATCAAGCAATCAGAAGACTTCTTCAACAAACAGGATAAAACCACCGCAATCAGGGATTTACAATATGACGCAACTGAGGTATCGCAAGCGGCAAAATCGATACTGCAAAAACGGGGCTACCGCCTGCGCCTTGAAAAAGACCACGATGACACCTATATAGCGGCAGATAAAAACCGCTTTTTCATACTCGGCACCTATCTCACCCACCTCAGCATCATCCTTCTGGTACTGGCTTATATCATCGGCAGCACTCTCGGTTTCCGCGAATCTGCTTTTATAGTTGCCGAAGGGGCTACTGAAGAACTGGGATATGACACTGGTTTATCTTTGCAGCTGATATCGTTTACCGATTCATACTACGAAGACGGAACTCCCTCGGATTACAACAGCGAGGTGATTTTATATAATGACGGGGTCGAAGTTGTGCGAACGGCAATCCGTGTCAATTATCCTTTAAACTACGAGGGAATCCGTTTTTTCCAGTCTTTCTTCGGGCCGGCAGCTGTAATACAGGTAACCAAAAATGGAGAAACCGTATTTTCGGATAACCTAGCTCTCTACCGCAGTTTCGATAGTTACGGCTATTACCGCAATATCGGGTTTATCGATATAGAGGAATCGAAATTATCGCTCGCCATCATCACTCCTTCCTTCAATGCACCGGACCCGATGATCCCGGAGGGACAGCTGGCTGTTTTGGCCTATAAGGACGGAGTTGAACTGGGAGTGCATCTGCTTCAAAAGATGACTCCGCTTGAAATAGATGATGTAATACTGACGTACGAATCGGAGGCGCAGTATTCTGGCTTTCAGGTGAAAAGCGACCCGGCAAATGCGCTGGTCTGGATTGCCTGTTCCCTATTTATTATCGGACTGGCAATGGTATTTTATTTCCCGCACAGCCAGATGTGGCTGTTGATTAAAAGCATATCTCCCGGAAACAGCAGATTGCTTGTCAGGGTCAAGGACTCAAAGACATTTAATAATACTGATAATACTGCTGCCTTGAATGATTCGGTATCCGGTATTGAAAAGAGACTGAAAGAAAATAATAGCAATCAACGGGAGGTGCCTCATGGATAGTCTTGAAAGCATTGCACTGGTATTATCGATAGCAAGTGTGGTAATTGCTATTGTTTTATCTCTGGTTGCCTTTATCCGCAAAAGGAAACAGGATGTACATCATACACAGGAGACATCGAAAGCTGCCGTTTCAACTAAATCCGCATTCGATATTGCCTCAGGCATCACAGTAATTATTACCATTCTTTTGATTACCACCGCTATCGTCAGCAGGGCTATCGAAACCGGGCACGGGCCTTTCTCCAACATGTATGAATTTGCATTGGCTTTTTCCTGGGGCATCATTCTGGCCGGTTTCATTTTCCACCTGCGTTACAAAACAGGTTCGCTATTAAACATCAGCCTCATTATCGCCTTGTTGCTCTTAATCTTTGCCAGGGTTCAATACACACCGCCCAATTCCCTTATCCCGGCACTGCAGCAGAGCGCTCTGCTTTCGGCCCATGTCGCTTCGGCAGTGGTTGCCTACGGTACGCTGACAATCGGATTCATTGCCGCCGTCTTATACCTGATTCAGAATAAGTATCAATCGCCGTGGCTGCCGGACCTGGAAGTACTGGATAATATCACCTACAAATCGGTCATCATCGGTTTCCCCTTTTTAACCCTGCTCATAGTACTGGGGGCATTATGGGCGGATATTGCCTGGGGCAGATACTGGGGCTGGGACCCGAAAGAAACCGCCAGCCTGGTGACATGGTTGATATATGCAGCCTACATGCATACCCGGTTATTAAAAGGATGGAAGGGCGTCCGTGCCAGTATTCTGCTGATTGCCGGGTTCATAGCAATCGCATTTACCTTTTTCGGGAACTATATCTTCAGCGGATTGCACAGCTATTAAAAATATTGCAATACTATTTATTATTTTTGAGATAATTGTATTTTCGACCTATTGACTGAAGGGTATTCCTGTGCTAGGATAAATTAATGGGGTGGAGGTATTATTATGAATTATAATAATAAATCTCTCAGCCTGTTTCTGTCGCTTATCCTGAGTCTGATACTGTTTACCTCTTTGTTTGTCGGCTGCGACAATGGTACAGCCACAACCGCTGCCGACGTCGATACATTCGGTGATTATGCCGCTAAAGGCCAAACGGCATATTCCAATTGCACTCCCTGCCATGGCACCTTC